>JAPOYQ010000421.1 GCA_026706505.1 Gemmatimonadota bacterium | reverse complement strand
CGCGTGGCGGAACGACTACTACCTGCACCCATTGCGAAGAATCGCTCGGCAACTGAAGGTCCTCCCAGCATGACCGAGCTTGGCACAATCCGCGAGCGCATCAAGCGGGCGGTAGGCTATTTCGCGACTCGCGAAGCTGTCGTGCTAACAACCTTCAACCTCAACGCGCAATTCTTGGAAGACAACGCGCTGCCAGCGATTCTCGGCGTCGACGCCGAACTCACCGCCGCTCGAAACGCCGGTGTGCACCAGGAGCTAGCTGAGACACACTGTACTGTCTTCTATGATCCGTCGGTCTTATCCGGGTTCTCTGGCAAGTTCCGCTACGTCGCCCGGCCGGTGCCCCTGCGCGGACGCCGATTCCACCCGAAGTTGGTGATCATCGCGGGTCGTTCTAAGAGTCGGACGGAATGGGTCTATCTCGCTGTATCGTCAGCGAATCTAACGTTGTCGGGATGGGGACGCAACGCCGAGTCCTTCGGTGAGACGTGGATCCACACTCCCAAGCAGCAGGCTTGGGGTGCCCTTGATGCGTTCCTCAAATGGTTGCAGGACTACGGACACTTGGGCGAGCAGCCCGACCGCCGGGATGCTGTCGCAGCCGTGCGGGCGGCGCTGGCCAGAATGCCGGATCGCTACAGGTTCCGCGAAGACGGCGAGCAACCTTGGTCCGGCACCTTGCGTGCGCAGTTCTATTCATCCGTGGTCAACAAGGAGGGCCTGGCGTCATTCCTCAGGCAGGGTCGTGCTCGCAGACCTTCGGAACTATGGGCCTACAGCCCCTATTGGGGAAGCGTGGCGGAACGAGTCGGGGATTTCGGCGCACATCGGGCAGCCCTCGTCCCCGCCCTGAGCATCGACCGCACAGCGTTGGGACTTTCGAAGGATCAGCACAAAACGCTCACCGACATAGCTGAAGTCTGGCGCAACGAAGACGAGAAGAGTGACGACCGCTTCTGGCACATGAAGGCGTATTGGCTTCGCTTTGGCAAGGAACATGTCCGCACGGCGGTTGGTAGCTGCAATTTCACGCAGGCCGGACTTGCAGGCGAAAGCGGCAACGTTGAAGCCATGTTGGTGTTCGATGGCGTCGAACCGGATTGGCCCAAGGAAAGCTATGTCGCCAGCTCGGAGGAGCTTTCCGAATCACCGGCTGACGAGGAGGAAGCACCGGCGCTCGCCCCTGTCATCATCGTGGTCGCGTATGACTGGAGGTCGGAATGCTGGCGATGGTTCCTGGACGCAAGTGCCTCGCAGAGCGACTTCCAACTGTCGCTGCCCCGAATGGACGCGTTCTCCATCTCACCCGGGTCTGCCAGCCGCAAGGGTGGCCCGCCGCAGAACCGCGGCGCAACGTTCAAGATCACCTACAAGCTGGGTTCGGAACTTGAGGAATGGGAGGGGCAGGTCGTCGAACTGCACCTATACCATAGCCGACGCACCTACGGCACACCGCTATCGGCGAGCGACATCCTCGAAAGCTGGCGCACCCGCGTCTCGGATGGGGGAAAGAGGCTCCGCAAAAGTGGGGATGGGGAAGACGACGGCGACAACGGTGATCAGGCAAAAGCCAAGGTGCCAGCTGCTTTCGATGCGGTTAATCTCTACGACCTCTATAGAGCCATGCGCGGGCTGCGTGCGAAACTCACTGAACTTGAGCCACAGCCGGAGAAGCAGCGGGCGCTGTTTGTCGGTCGCCCCGACAGCGTGATGACACTCGCCCAACTCGCGGATGACGCTGGCGAAGCACCGGTTGTGCGCCATCTCGTGTTGCGCGAACTGTCCAGCATCGCGTCGGGTTGCAAGGAGGATGTCTTAGACGACGAACTCCTGCGCCGTATCCGTGAGATGGCCTGCCGGGCCAAGCAAACAACCCTCGACAAGCTCTCTAGCGAACTGGCGGGCGACCGGACCAAGGCCAGCAGGATGCTGGACTGGTTCGAGGGGCGGTTGGCGAAGCTGGACGAAATCGCGCCATGACGCCATTCACCGAACCCATCAAGCCCGAAGACGTAGGGGAGCTAATGGACTTCACCGTTCCCGACAAGGACACGGGATCGATGGCCAAGATGCAGCGCGAAGGTGTGGCAGCGCTCTACAACATTCTTTGCAAGGGCTCAGTGGCCTACCTCGCTGACGAGGTTGGCATGGGCAAGACCTACCAAGCCCTTGGCCTCGCGGCTTTGGTGTGGAGCGAGAAGCGGAACGCACGGATTCTCTTCGTCAGTCCACGCCAGAACCTGCAAGAAAAGTGGGTTGATGACTACAAGCGCTTCTTAGCCTCAAACTACCGCCGCAATCAGCCGGTTGGGGATGACTGGGTGACGTCGACTCTTTTCCGCGAGCCTATACATCGCGCGGAGCGGTTCGACAACCTCAGGAGCTGGTTGTCGATCATCGGTTCACCAGCGCGAATCGCACCGTTTCTGCGCCACACGAGCTTTATGCGACCGGTTTTCTTCGGATCACAACACACGGAAGACTTGGACGCGCTGTGGGCGAGAGTTCGAGACATGGCAAGCCGATGTGGGCTATTCGACCTGAAGCGCCCCCGCTCGTTCTCCCCCAAGAACGCTTCGTGGGAATTGAACCTAGCTTTCGCTCGTGCGGTTAACGCCAGACTGCAAGCCGAGACCCTAGGCGGCGAGCCGTACTTCGATCTCGTCGTTGTGGATGAAGCTCAGTGCCTTCGCAACCCGGACAATCAGACCAACAATGTACTCTACATCGCTCTCAAGGGGCGGGTTGCCAAGTGGCTGCTAATGAGTGCCACGCCCGCACACGGTGGCCCTGCGGACATCCCTAGGACGCTCAACCACTACCCAGATAAGCCAAATCAGAGAGAGCTCCTGCCGAGCCACCTTGCAAGCGACCTGCCTAAAATGCAGGAGGAACTACAGAAGCTCATGGTTCGTCGGTCGCGACGCTACCTCACCAATGACCGACAGGAGGAAGTAGGCAAGCAGAGATACCGAAAACACGACAAGGAACGATGGGCCGTCCAAGACAAGGACATGACTGCATTGAGCACGTTGGCTATGGGACTCGTTCAGAAAGGCTTAGTACAAGTGCTACAAGGACGGAACAACCGCTATCGTATTGGCTTCCTGTCATCGTTCGAGAGTCTGCAAACCTCGATCCAGCGGGAGGACTGGCACCGAGACCACACGGACGGCAACATTGACGACAACGCCCCAGATGCCGATTTCATCCACCGGCTGGCCACGGACTTCGAGACGGAGTTCAAGATGCCCTTGCCCCATGCGAAGGTTGACGCGACAGCTAACGAGATCGCGCAGCTGGCGTTTGGATCCGACGACGAGGTGGGCGGTCGCAAATTCCTGATCTTCACGCGCCGCGTGAGCACCGTGGAAGCGTTGCGCGACCGGCTCGCGCTGCGGCATCGGCAAGCCGTGGAGTCAAGATTACGCCGTTGCTGGAACGCACCGGACCTAGACTGGAACGGGCCAAGCGACATTGAAGAGACAAACGAAGCAGATGATGGCGCCGACCCAGAAGCGTCGGACTCCGAGTCTGAGAAGGATCTGCTTCGCCAGGCAACGGCCAAGGGCGGCTGGCTTCATCGCTATCGACAGACGTTCCGCACAAGTGGTCGCAATACGCTTTTCTTCGAGGACGGCTGGCTGGAGCGCCTGTGTCGGGCTGGTGGCGTCAACCCTAGGAAAGCAGCGGAGCAGTTACCGGAAAAACTCTGGAAGGAGAGTTGGACTCATGCACACAAGGCTTCCGGCGGCAGAGGCCAGTATCGATCCCATCGACTGAGATACCTTGCCGTGCATGGGATTCGGCGTTGCCCCGAAGTCTTCGGACTGAATGAAGCGAACGCCAAACCGTGGCGCGAAGCCTACGAAATCTGCCTTCGTCATCACTTGGAAGAAGCGACACCGGACGACGATCTTCACTTCGCACCTGAGCTGTTCGACTGGCCGACGCTGTGGACCCGTTGGGATCGCGAGTTTGCTGGCACCTCCCTTGCCCTCCCCGTTGCCAATCCGTCGAAGCTCAGTGATGACACTGGGCGCGACGAGTTGTGCCGCAGACAAGCGGCCCGAACGATTCTCGGTCAGACATTTCGACTCACCGATACCTTGCTTGATCTCTACT
>JAPOYQ010000241.1 GCA_026706505.1 Gemmatimonadota bacterium | reverse complement strand
GGCACTTCACTCGCTACCGACAGACGAGTTCCGGCCGCATCGTCGAGGACCCAACAGCCCCGGTGCAGCTCATCATCCAGACGCGCTCTGGCACGGACGACGATCCAATCGACCACTTTATTTTTGACGAACTCAGCCGCCTCCTCAAAGTGGACCGCCCGACCTACGAAGACGCACCGAGGGTCGTACACGCCGCCTACGAACGCGCGCCTGGGTTCCAAGCGCGCCGAGGGGAGGATATTGAGAATTGGACGCCTTGGTCCATTGCCTACGTGGAGTCAGGCGATGAGGTGCGCTCGGCCGATGGCGGGGCGTTCTTCCAGTTTCGCTTTGAGATCGCCACGGAGCACCCCTTTGCCTTTGGCGTGCTAGACAGTGTGGCCTTTGAGGTGTCGCCTCTGTTGGCCGACAGCGTGCTAGCCGAGGTCTCGCTCGCTGGGCCACTGCCCGACCCCAAGGTCCCACTGGGCGTGGATACTACGTTTGTCTATGACATTCGCACAGTTTTCGCCACCAGCGGCCGCGTGGGGTTTGACGCGATCGAATTAGACGTGCCTCCGGGCGCGCGTTTTCTCAGCTTGGAGATTGACGAAGTGCCCGCGCAGGAAGGCGCGGATTTTTCCTTCGTCGCCACGCCCAATAAATTCAGCTTCACTTTTCCGCGAATTTTTGCCGAGGACACGTCGTTTCGCGTGCGCTACCGCAGTGCGATCTACCAAGCGTCGCTCTTTTTAGAAGGGCAATTGATCAACCGCGACCCACAGGCCACCCTCTTGCCCCAGTCGATTGAATCGGGCGATGCGCGCGCAGATGTCGCCAGCAACAGCATCCAAGTGGTGGCCAGCGAGGAAGAGCTGAGCGTCTTGGGCGCGCTGCGGCTGTCTTCGCCGGTCGTAACGCCCAATGGCGACGGAGCCAACGACACCGTCGTCGCGGCCTTTGATCTGTTTGGTGTCAACGGAGCGCCGACCACCATGGAAGTGCGCGACCTCGCCGGACGCCGCGTCGCTACTCTGCTCAGCGCCACCTCCCAAGCAGGCTCCTACGCGCCGACTTGGGACGGCACGGGCACAGATGGGGAGTTGGTGCCTCCCGGCCTCTACTTAGTGCAGATAGAAGTCGAGATCGATTTGGGCGTGGAGACGCAGACGTACGCGGTCGCCGTCGCCTATTGACCAGTGCTGCGGAGAAAAGCCGATGCTTAGACGCTATCTCATCCATTTTACCCCTGTAGGGGCACCTCTTGTGGGTGCCCCACCCACCCCGAGGGCGTCCACAAGGGACGCCCCTACGAATGACGTATGCAAGGTGTACCAGATCGCGGCTAAAAAACTGCCTTTACTGCTTTTCTTCGTCGTTCACTCCGCCCTATACGCCCAAGACATTGTTTTTGAGGGGACGGACTTTGCGGCGTGGAACCATCCGACCGGGCTGGTCCAAATCAGCTCTACTGGGGTCGCTGTTAAGCGTTTTGGCACGACGTTTAACGCGGTCGCCAATGCCAACGAATTTTCATCCGTTACCATTGGCGACTACGGCCGCTTGCCGGTGCGCGCGCCCTCCAATCAAGCCCAAGCCGGACTAGTGACCGACCAAGACCACAACACTTATTGGCAGCCTGACTTAGACGATCCACTCCAGAAGTGGTGGCTGGAGATCGATTTGGACCGCGCGGTCGTCGCCCGCAAGATCCGCGTAATCTTTCCCCAAACCGAGGACGCCCGTCCCTTTGAGTTCTTTTCGGTCCACGTCAGCCCGGGCATCCAGGTCGCGGGCGCGCCGGGTAAGCAAATCGCGTTTGAGCGCGTCGGTCGCCCGGTCAACAACAACACCAAGCAGGTGGTAGAGTTCGATCTCAGAACCGTCAACAAGTCTCCTCCCAGTGGAACGCCCAAAGGGCGGTACTTGGCAAAGAGCGACAGCTTGGATTTTTCTATTTTCCGCTTTGTGCGCTTTGAAGCAGCCGGCCAAACCGCCGGCGCAGCCCTCGCCGAAATCGAGGTGGATGTCATTGGCTTCAACCTCTCAACCCGGGTGTTTACCGAAGTGCGTGAGGAAAAGGGCGAGAAGTCATGGGGCGGCAGAACGTGGACCTCGAGAGCACGCGACTGCGATGGCTGTGGCAAGGCCAGCGGCGCGGAATTCCTCGTGGATGCGGATCTGGGCCGACGGCTGTGGAGCATCCAAGCCTCTTCTGGGGATCGCGATTGGCGCGACGATGGCGTCTGGTCGGTGATCGACTTTGGCAACGTGTTTCGCATCGACCGGATCATCTTTGTGCCGCTCATCGGCGGCCGCAGCCCGTGGCTCTACGGCTACCAGCAGGGCGCGGTGGGCGGCTTTCCCAAGTTCGACATCCTCACCTCCGACGGCAGTCCGAGCAACACGGCCGACCCGACGGCCGAAGGGCCGTTTGAATACGAGCTGCTGTCCGAAGTGCGCACCAGCTATCCCTTCAACGATTTCCAATTCCCCACGCGCGACACGCGCCTCATCCTCTGGCGCGTGATCGCCTTCTACGGGCGCGACGCCAATGCCTTGCAGCTTTTTGCCTTTCACCGCGCGGGCTATCCCAAGCGCGTCGAGTTAGAGTCCGACGACCTCGACTTGGGCGCGGCGCGCAGCATCCGGCGCATCGAGTGGGACGCCGACCTGCCGCTGGGTACGCGCTTAGAAGTGCAGACCCAAACGGGCAACGGCTTTACTGAAGTTACGCGCTACTTTCTCAAAAATGGCGATGAAGTCACCAAGGAAGCCTATGAAGCGGCGCGCAAGCGCTATCGCGGCGACATCGTGCAAGAAAAGGTGCGCGATGCGACTTGGAGCACTTGGAGTCAGCCGCATCGCTTTTCCGGCCAGAGCTTTCAGTCGCCTTCGCCACGGCGCTACCTGCGCACGCGCATTCGCCTGTACAGCGACGACCTAGACGTGTCTCCGGTGCTGCGCTCGCTGCGGGTTGTGGCCAACGATCCGGTCATTTTTGCTGGCCTGAGCGGCTCGGTGTGGCCGCGCGAAGCCGGGCTCGATTCGTTGACCGAGTTTCGCTATACCATTAAGCCGCAGGCGTTCAACCGCCGCGACCCTGGGTTCGACCAAGTGTTGATCGCCTTGCCGCCGGGCAGCGCGGACGCCAAGTTGCTCGCAGCCTGGGTGGGAGGCCAGCGAGTGGAGGCGACCAGCTCGTTGCGCGGCGATTCGCTGTGGGTGCAACTACCGCCGCCGGTAGTAAAACGCGACTCCGTCAACATAGCGTTTACAACGCGGGTTTTTGCCAGCCCGACAGTTTTTGAAACCTTTGTCTTTAACTCCAATCAAGAAGACAACGCACAGGGCGTCGTACCAGCGGAATTGGGAGCCGATCAGGTATTTGTACCCGAAGTGGTGCAGGGCGCATCCCTAATCCGCAACTTGCGCCACTCCAAACTGTTCACGCCCAATGGCGACGCAGTCAACGACCTATACGAGCTGAGTTTTACCGTCGTCAAGACCGACAAGCAGCCGCACGTGCGCGTCTTTTCTCTCGACGGTCGCCTAGTCGCCAAATTAAAAAACGCCACTCCGCGCGGTGCCCGGGCGACGTACGCTTGGGACGGCCAGAGCAATGGCGAAGTCGTGCCACCGGGCATCTACATAGTGCATGTCGAGTTGCAAACCGATCCTAAAGACGAGATCGTCCAGCAGTACGTTCACGTCGTATATTAGCGATACATCGGAAGTAACAAACAAATAGAAGAACATGAAGATCAACTACTTTGAAGATACGGATACCGCATTTATCGAGTTCACCGCGCAACCTGTCGCCGAGACTCGCGAGTTGTGCGAAAACATCTACATAGATCTCGACAAGCAAGGGAACCTCGTCTCTATGAAAATTGAGCACGCCAAGACGAGCGCCAACATCTTAGACTTCACCTTCGAGCGTCAAGAAAAGCAACCGAGCGATAGTAGTCAGTGGCCAGTGGCCAGTGACCAGTCCCAACCCGCCCCCGGGAGCGGTGGGGAAACTAAACACTAAACAACCCTGTGGGAGAGAGGACGTGAGACGTCTAACGATAGTATTGCTGTATTGCGGTTTGCTCCTCGGGACGCCGCAGCCGTCCGCGGCCCAGCGCGCCACCGGATTTGACAATCCCTATTACACTTCAGCCACTGAAG
>JAPOYQ010000030.1 GCA_026706505.1 Gemmatimonadota bacterium | reverse complement strand
CTGCCGGCCAGCGATAGTCGTAGCGTTCCTCAGCCTGTCGGCGGATCGCCTCGCGGTCGTAGCAATCGTATTCGTCTAGCACCGCGAGGATGCCCGCCGCCAAGTCCTCCGCGTCGCCGACCGCCACTAGCCGTCCAACCTCCTCATTGACGACCTCCTCTGGCCCACCACAGCGCGTGGCGACCACGGGCAGGCCACAGGCCATGGCTTCGATCAGCGACGTGGTCAGTCCCTCGCTGAAACTGGGCAGCACGAACAGATCCGCGGCGGCCATATAGGAAGGTAGCTCCTCCCAAGGGACCGCATCCTCAAACGACACATGTTCAGCCAAGTTCAAGTCGTTGACTTGAGGTAGGAAAGGATCGGCGGTCCCGGTCGCAGGATGGCCGCCGATCAAGGTCAACGAGACATCGCGGCCCTGACTGCGCACTTTAGCCAATGCCGCTAGCAAGACGCGCAATCCCTTTGCCTCGACAAATCGGCCCACATAAAGCAGGTGCCACTTTTCTTTATCGGGCTGGTGCGCCCCGGCCACCGAAAAGAGCCGACAGTCAACGCCGTTGGGAATGTAGCGAACCGTATCAGCCGGGACGCCCAATTGCATCACCTCGCGACGCAGTTCTTGGCTGACGACAATAACGGCCGCGGCTTGCGTTAGGGCCTCAACGATCAATTGCCGCCATTGGGACTTGAGCTTGGGTAGAATCTTAATGTCTGAACCGTGGACCGTGATGACTACGGGCCGGCCGGTTTGTGAACCGTACTCAACAGCGGCCCGACCGTCGGGATAGGCGCAGTGTGCGTGGATGATGTCCGGCACACCCGCAACAGCGTTGCGCAAAGCCTTGAGGTGAAAACGCCACTGCCGAGTAAAAAAAATCCGCCGCGGTACGGCGAAGCGGCGGGGATGTAGTACCTCGATTCCGTCCACCACTTCGCAGCGTGGGACATGGCGGTAGGCACTCCACAACCCAAATCCCGGCAGGGGAAACCAAGGCACGGGTGCCACTACCTCTAGTTGACAATGATCTTGGAGGAAACGCGCCTGATTGTGGACAAAACTTCCGGAGAGCTTAGATATGACGTTGGGGTAGAGGTGCGATAGCAGCAAAACTTTCACGATTGATCCTCGCGTCCTTCGCGTCCTTCAAGCGCCGGCACGGCAAACAGGGGACTAAGCCTTCACGGCGCACGTGTGTCCGCGTCGAGCCGCTGCACGGCGAAGAGCATGCCGATGTAGAACCAAAACATGTTGCTGGGCAGGTCGCCATTGAACGTCTGATTGACCTGGAAGGCGACAAACGTGGCGATCAAGCCGATGGCTACGGCGCGCAAATAGGAATCCTGCATCTGCTGCAAGCGCCCCAAGCTCAAAAAGAACGTCTTCCCGACAAACCAGACAAAAGCTGCGAAACCAACGATGCCTAGTTCGCCCAAGATCGCAGTCACTATAGTGTGCGGCTCTTTCACTAGGGTCCAGTGGGGATATCCGGGCGGCGCGTATTGGGAGAATATTACCGGAAAGGATCGCCAACCAGTGCCCAAGAACGGATGGTCCGCAAACATGTCGAACGAGGCCATGACGAGATAAATGCGCGCCGTACTCGAAGCGCGGCCGGTCGAGCCGAACTCATCAAACAAGGTGAAGATGGAGGCTACGCGCTCGAAGATGTACTCGGCATAAGGCACGAATTCTTTCAGGCCGAGCACCAGCAGGATAAAGGCAAAAACTCCAATAAAAAAATAGCGCAGCTTGCCGCTCAACCAGAGGATGACGAGCACGCCGGCCAGCGTTGACACCCAGCTAGAGCGACTAAACGAGGCCAACAGCCCGCCAAGGCCGATGACGACCGACAGGGCGAAGAGCATGCGCTGGCCCCTAGGCAGCCGATAATTGAGCAAGACGGCCAACAGCGGCAGGACGCCGCTCATTACAAACGAGGCAAAGATGTTGGGGTTGTGAAAGGCCCCCGTCGCCCGCGGCACGTTGCCGCCCAAGGCAGTGATGACCTTGGCCGGCAGGTGGAATTGGCCGGTGATGACCTGATAGGCCCCCATCACTGAGCCCGCTATCGTCAAGACCACTAGAGACCATAAGACCGCGGACACGGCCTGCCTAGAGTCGAGCGTGATTTGCACCATGTAGGTGAAGAGCACGAGGGCGCAAATCCGCAAGAAGCTGACGGTTGCATCTAGCTGATTGGGCGTGTACGTCAGCGACACCGCAATAGACGCGAGGAACAAAAAGAGCGGCACCTTAATCTCGAAGTCGGGAAAGTGCACGCGCTGCCGCAGGCAGATGTTGGCGGCCAAGCCGGCGACCATCAGCCCGAAGGCCAAGTGAAACCCCGTCAGCAAGAAGATCTCTTTCGAAGGGCCGGACTCGCCGAACAGCCGACCAGTGCTGTCGAGACCCGTCGTCAGCAACAAGATTGGGGCGATGATCCACGGCTTCAGCAGCAGGCCCGCGACAAAAAACGCGACGCAGAGCGCGCCGATGAGGAGGGCCGGGAGGAATTCGAAAACGAAGATGCTGCCAGCGACCACCGCGCCTTGGAAAACCAAAAATGCCGCAAAGTAGCGGCGGTCGAGGGCGAAAGCCCGCGGGATCTTAGGGGCGGGGGCCGTCATAATTTACGCGCGAATAAAGGCCAGTACTTCATCTCGCTTCTCGGCCATGCGCTCCTCGGAGAGCGCCTCTAGGTTGAGTCGCAACAGCGGCTCGGTATTGGAGGGCCGCACGTTGAAGTGCCAGTCGTCGTAACTGACCGAAATCCCGTCGAGGCGCTGGATGCGGCCGTCTTGGTAGCGGTCGGCTAGGGCCGCGATTTTGGCAGCGGGATCCGCAACCTCAGAGTTGATCTCAGAGGACGTGAAGTACTGGCGCTCTAGCGGAGCGAGCAACTCGGAGAGCTTGACCCCGCGCTGCGACAGCAATTCCAGCATCACTAGCGACGGCACGATGCCGGAATCCGCGCCAAAGAAGTCGCGGAAGTAGTAATGGCCGCTCAGCTCGCCCGCGAAAACAGCTTCTTCCTCGAACATCCGCGGCTTGAGAAACGAATGGCCGACGCGCTCGATTAGCGGGGTGCCGCCGGCTGCTTTTACGAGGTCGGACACGGCCCACGAGCAGCGCACGTCGTACACGATCTTGGCACCGGGATGGCGCTCTAACATGTAGCAGGCCATCAGCGCGGTCGCAAAATCGCCGGGCACAAAACGGCCCCGATCATCGATGATGAAGAAGCGGTCGCCGTCGCCGTCAAAGGCAAAGCCGACGTCTGCGCCTTCGGCTAGGACGCGACGCTCCAAGTCGGCGCGGTTTTCCGGCTGCATGGGGTCGAGGCCGTGGTTGGGCAGATGACCATCCGGCTCTAGATACATGCCGATAAACTCGATGGGCAACCGCTCGTACACGTCTTGCAAAATCGGCCCGACCATGCCGTTGCCCGTGTCGGCCACCACCTTGAGTGGCTTGATGCGGGCCGGGTCCACGAGACTCAACACTTTGTCGATAAAGCCCGGCGTCACGTCCTCGGCCCGAACCGCACCTCGCCTCCGACCCTCGCCCCAGCTTTCTTCCTCCACGAGGCGGCGCAGGTCTTGGATCCCGGATTCGCCGCTGAGCAGATAGGGCATTTGGCGCACCATCTTGAAGCCGCAGTATTCAGGTGGGTTGTGCGAAGCCGTCACCATCGCGCCCGGGCGGTCCAAGGTGGCACAGGCATAGTAGTATTGATCGGTACCGACCATGCCGATGTCTATGACATCTGCTCCTTGATCAACGAGGCCGCGCAAGAGGTGCTCTTTTATGGCCGGACTCGAAAGGCGCATGTCGCGTCCCACGACGACCTCCTCGCACTTCAGCAGTGCTACAAAGGCGCGGCCTATGGCATAGGCCACTTCTTCGCTCAGGGGGTCGGGATAGATGCCACGGATATCGTACGCTTTGAAGATGGAAGGATCGACCTGCATGCTCAGACGAAGTGGCGCAGGGTGACGTCGAGCGCACGCACGCCGCCCTCAGCCGGTTGGTGCTGCACCAGAATTGGGCTTTGGTAGGTACCCTGCAAGATGCGATCCGCGCCGGCTCCGGCGCTGTCTGAGACCAGCAGTCGGATGTGGCGCTTCAGGCGCAAGATGCGCTGGGCCGGCGTC
>JAPOYQ010000772.1 GCA_026706505.1 Gemmatimonadota bacterium | reverse complement strand
CGAAAAGAGATCTTCACTCAAATAATCCACCTTGAACTGAAAGTAGCGCCGTGGACCGGGCGAAATGATCGGCACTCCTCCCATCCCAGCGGATACATTATCGGTGCTAGTTATCCCCGCGGTCGCATAAGGTGGAGACCAAGCACTCCAGTTTTCCAAGTCGTCCCGCACCGAACCTTTATTGCCCGACCTCAGCTTTTTGTACTCGGCTTGGGTCAGCGATATCTCATTCTTCCTATCGAGAGGGAGGTCTTTGTACAACAGCCGGGCCCGCTTTATATCGAGATCGGGCGAGTCGAGTTGGCTGACGATTTCCCTCGCTTGACTGCCTTCGTCGAATTCCTCGGCCGCCTTCCAAGGCACTTCGGCTCCGTCGAGGTCGCTGCGGAGGCGATTGAACACGACTGGAGAATCGTCAAAGCCGCTCCTAGTACTGATGGGCACTTGGGAGCGGATGGGGTCGCCTTGGCTTTCCTCCTCCCAGCGCAAATTTCCCCACAGGGCTAAATTTTCTCCCAGATCGAATACATCCGAATGATACTCTGCCGTGGGCACGAAGCCTTCGCCGAAGACTTGGAACTCGCCTATTTCAAAGCCTACTGTAGTCTGGGATTTCAGCTGGATGTAGCGCACGTACTGGGGGTCTATCTGCACATCCACCACTGGCTGATCGTTCTGCAGTACGAGCAGAACGCTGGTAAATACTGGCAAGCCGGCGGCTAGTGTTTCCCGCGTGCCGTCGTTGAGAAAAAGCTCATAGGCCCTCATGTAATCGTCCTGAAAGGGAAAATCAGGAGCGAGAAAGTCTGGGTCGGCGTTTCTGGGGAAGAAGCGGATGCGACTCACACCGAATCGCGCTCCTAGATCGAATTGGAGGATCACGCCTAGTGCTCGGACATTCTGGCCAGGAGAACTTTTCCTTTCAAAGGCCGAGGTGGCATTATTGTCTATCATCTTCAACAGATCTTTTCCCAGATCTGTGAGAACGGTGGGCGCGGTTACGGAGCCGCCTCGGTCCAGCAGTTGTAAGGCGATGTTGTCAGTTTGGTCGGCCTTTTCGGGAAAAATCCATCCCTCCCGCGCAGAAAAGTCGATAATCCCTCCAGGTACGTTTTCGTTCGTCACCTCTTGGGGTCCTAAGATGATTATCGGATCTATACCACCTCCACCGTCCTGCCAAGGTCGGCCTTCTGCGCCACCGAGAATGATCAATTCCTTGGTTTCCCCGGTACCTACAGCCCCATAGACGGAGAGCAAAATCCCGATCATCAGATATGAGCGCAAATTCGAACTATCTATTCGCACGGGAGATATAACCTCCAGTTGGATTCGTACAAAATGTTCTTCAATAAGCGACGTGTAGTGGTTTTACTTTCTCGACCGTTTGATGGTCGGCTTCGACGGAGACGCGGTATAGGTAAAGGCCCGGCGGCACCAGCCGCCCCGACGCATCGCGACCATCCCACACCCGCTCATAGATACCAACCCCATCCAACCCCCCATACACCTGACGAACCCGACGACCCGACAAATCCCACACCGCCACTACCACCCAGGACGGACTCGTCAACTCTACTAAGCTATACTCCAAGCTCACTACATCGTTGTGCGCATCCCCGTTGGGCGTCAAAACTGCTGGTCCGGCCTCTAGCTGCAACACGTTTTGATGCTCCGCCCGGGTGGCCACCCACACTCGATTGTCCTCATAGGCTGGGGTGGCATCGCCTTCCTGCACGCTCTGGGGCACCTCCAACGGTAGGGCACTGTCCCACACCCGCACTGAAAAAGCCGAGCCATAGCGCAGCACCTCTGCCTCAAAGACCACCTCGACCAAAGCACCCGAATCCTGGGCTGTCAGCCGCGGGATACTCACGACCACCCGGTGTGGTCCGGTCGCTTCCACGGCATAATCTACCGGCTCATCGCCGATGCGCACTTGGGTTACGGGACCTAGTCGCGCCACGGTGGCCACCTCCAACCGGTCAAAGCCGCCACTGTCTACTCCAATGGTGGGTCGCATCACGTAGGTGAACTGCTGTGGCTGTCCCACCTTTGCCTCGACCGGCCAGACCTCGCCGACTAGCTGCGTGGCTACCGGTGGGGAAGCGCGCACTTCGAGAAAGTCCACCTGTCCGCCATCGTCGTCTTGGGGTAGAAAGTCGACTCTGAGCTGGAGGTAGCGTCGTGGACTCAGCGACACTACGGGGGTGCCACTGCTGTCGGCAAAGGCATAGGGAGACGACCAGAAGGTCCAGTTAGCACGATCGTATCCAATACCGGCTTTTTCGCCGATAGCTAACTTGGCGTAATCGGTTCGGCTGACGGATATTTTTTCGTCGCCTCGTCCGGTGAATCGCCAGAACAGGTTGGGGTCTTCGTCTTGGCCGGATCGGGATTGGATGAGGACGCGGGCTTTGGGGTCTTGTTGCCCGGCCCAGCGCAGGTCGCCCCAAGCCATGGGCTGACCAAAATCGAGAATATTCGAGATGTATGTCGATTGTTCGACAAAGCCTTTGGCGTAGACTTCTATCTCGTTTACTTCCCAGTCCTCGTTGTGCTCGCCGATAGTGACTTGAACAAAACTTGCTCTATCGTGCGGAGGGATGGGGATGTCGATGATGTGCTCTCGATTGTCGCGCACCTCGACGATCCAAGGCGAGTAGGGACGGGGGTGCTGGTAAGCAGCTTGGCGGGGCTGCTCTTCGTTGAGGTGGATGCGAACGTTCTGTGCTATTCTGCTCGGGTCGGTCAATCCGGATATAATCCGAATCCGGTCGATGAGATGAAGGACCCCCAGATTGAGATTTGCTGTGCCCGGGGTGCCGAAATCGTCGGTGCAGCTAAGGAAGTAATTCCTTTCCTCGAATTCGCTGCACAGATAACGTTCCGCTAACCAGAAAGTGGTGGTGTCCCCATCCCACACTTGCCCGTTCGTTTGCTTTCTGACATGGCTTCCCCCCTTTTCCTCAATTCCGGGGGCTATATTGAAGGTAGGATCTCGTTTTAGAGCCCGAATGGCGGCAGCGTCTATATCCAGTTCTATGGTCTCTCCACCTAGGGAAGGATCAAGATCGGTCCAGCTCAACTGGATAAATTCCACCTCTTCGCTGTCTACTTCTGGAGGTGGATCCAGCGTTTCGCCACCAAAGCGGTAGATGACCAGTCAACAGGCCTCGTCTGCCGAAAAACCGAGCCAAAAACAGAAAAGCCAGATCAGGGTAAAAAAGAATGGAGCAAACCACAAAAACATGTACCTGGCAAATCCCGGACGCCGGTCTTACGCATCCCTCAGTATGCTACACGGACCACCCGCTGCACAAAGGTGTTATCGGCCGAGCCAGAATCCACATCCACCTTTACCCTAGCCAGGTATATCCCCGGAGGAACTAGCTCGCCTAAATGATCCTTGCCGTCCCACCGAAAAGTATAATTGCCGCGAGGGTCTGGACGGCGTTCCTCTATCCGGTTGGTCTCAACCCCACTCAGGTCGTAAACGGTCAGAGTCACCGGTCTCTCAGCACCAACTCTCGCCACGCCAAAGCTGACTACTAGTTCATCATTGACGCCGTCCCCATTGGGCGTGAATACCTGCGACTCCAGCCTAAAGTCCCTAATAATTTCATCCCCGCTGAGTGCTAGGACGGTGACGGTCTGGCTACTGACCAGTTCCGTAGGATCGCCCTCGTCAACTCGCTGCCAGAATCCAGGTACGGCGGAATTCTGTACTAGTGCTCTAAAGGAGGCACTATTGCCAAATATGGTGGCGCGAAACCGGACCTGAACTAGTTCCGTTCTGCGGTCAATTTTCTCGTCCAAGCGCAATCTGAGGGAGTCGGCGGGCGTATCAATCAGGGTTAGATCAGCCGGTGCGTAGTTGGTGGTTTGTCCGTTGGCAAAATCATCCTTACTTCCCGTCCGGACTTCAAGAAACTCTATCTCAGTACCCGCCGTGGCTTCTAAGGTGATCTCATCGAAACCTTGGTCTGCCGCAGTGAAATCGGGCCGGATGAAGTAAGAGAATTCCTCAGGGGTGCCCACGGTCTCAATTCGGGTGGGCCATACTTCTCCCACCAGCCGATCGGCAACTGGATCTGAGGTGTTGATGGCAATGGAGCGGAGGGTGGCGCCCGCGTCCGCCCGGTCCGTGAGCAATATGAGCCGAAGTTCC
>JAPOYQ010000249.1 GCA_026706505.1 Gemmatimonadota bacterium | reverse complement strand
TCCGGGAAAGCCGAGTGGCTGGGCATGGTCATCGACAACCGGCAACTGTTTGATGCCCTGCAGGATGGGTGGCTGCGTCCTAGGGCGCTGCAGAAAGGCGTGGTCGTCGGCGTCGAGTCATTCAGCGACGCATTGAGCCTACCCGTGGACAACCGCATCCCGGTATGGCTACGTCTTGACACTGCCAAGTTGCCTGATTTGGAGATCAACGTCCTCCGGAACAACCAGTGGCACTCTCTCCCACTTTCGCATGTGAAGCAGCCCGACACACTGGTCCTATGGCCGGGTGTCTTGCCCACATCCAGCATATGCAGCATCAGCGTCGCCTGCGACGAGCACCGCGTAAGACTGAAGGCACTGGCGAGGAGAGCGTCGAACATTTCTGTTCCGGGTGATTTGAAGTGCGGTACTGAAACCCACGAGCCGCTTCGTGAGGTTCCACCACTCCCCGAGCCGATGTCCGGCATCTCGATTCCCGAGATTCAGGATGGAATCCGGGGGGCCATGACGATGGCACTGTGGGCGGTGCCGAAGATTGACCCTTGGCTGGATTTGCTCGTGGCCAGCCTTTCCGGTGAATCGAAAAGTCTGGCCAGATACGCCAAACAGCTTAACGCAAGCTGGTGGCGGTTCCCTCCGTGGTCTCTGCTGGCCCGAGAAGAGGCTAGGGACGACGTAATCGCGAATGATGTACAGGAACGCTTGTGGCTTGCAGCAATCGAAGTGTTCGGGGCGGGGAGCGGACTCCGATCCATCACTGCGGCGGACGCAATCGCCCAGGCGGCATTGCAAGAGGCCGCATCGGTAAAAGACAGTCGCGCCATCTTGAACTGGCAGCAGGCAACGCATCGAATCCAACGTGCAGAGGCATCGATTCGACACGAAGACTGGCGGCGAAAGCCTGTTGGCTTAGCCATTCAACTGTTGCTCGCACGTCCAGAGCCCGCCGACTTCAAGACTTGGTTGCACGACGACGCCCAGCCGTCTCCAGCCGTCGCGTGGACGGCTGCCACGCTATGTGGCCTGCTTCACGGCTACCGAAGATTGGACATCGCTTTCCGCGGATCGCTTGCGCAGCAAGAAGTCGTCGCCATTCAAGCGCTGCGCATGAGTTCCCGCAGCAAAGACCTTGCATGGCCCGCCGTCACGAAAGAGGCCCCGCGTTGGCGCAAGGAACACGGCGCGTTCAATAAGTATGTTTTGTCTTGGGGTGGACGGGATTTGGCCGAGAAACGCGAAAAGGAACGGGGGCAGTGGTACGCGGCGGATTTTGAGGATCCTGAGGTGCAGCGTGAAGCTGCCGCGCTCGCCAGGCTAATGGGCTGGAATTGCGTGAGCAGGTTTGTACAACTGATCCCCGGCACTCGGCACTGGAGTGGTTCTGGAGGATTGGAAACTGCGAAGGGAAACCTGAAGGTCCACGGAAGCGGCTGCTTGCGGTTGTTGCCGGACGACCAAGTTGGGGAGGAGGTAGAGCGGCATTCCTTTCTCAGGATGGTAGCAGAGGAACGGGGTCACTTATCTGCGCCCCCAGCTGCGGCGAGCCGTAAATCTCAAGCTGAAGAGATTCCTGGCTTCGTACTAATCCCTGATTTCATCACGGAAGAAGAAGAACGAGCGCTCGTCCAAGGGATCGACGAGGCTGATCAATGGAGTACCGAGCTGTCACGCCGTGTACAACACTATGGTTGGCGCTATGACTACAAATCGCGCCAGATTGACTCGGCAGCTTACCTCGGGCCGCTGCCGGAGTGGGCTAGGAAACTCGGATGTCGGCTTGTTGAAAACGACCACGTCCCCAATCTCCCCGACCAAGTGATCGTCAACGAATACGTCGGCAACCAGGGCATCACTGCACACGTTGATAGCAATGCCTTCGCCGACGGGGTGGCGATGATCAGCCTGCTTGAAACTTGGGAAATGGAATTCTCCAAGGGTCGGCGAAAATTGATGCGGAGACTTGAGCGGCGCAGTGCCGCAGTTCTTTTGGGAGATGCGAGGTACAAGTGGAAGCACAGTATTCGCAAGCGCAAATCGGAACCCGCAGACGAGAAGAGTGGCAGAAAGCGTGTTCCGCGCGGACGCAGAATATCGCTGACTTTCCGAAAGGTGATCCCTGCGCTGAAGGTCGACTCGGAGAGCTGATCTGCTACCCCTGAGTTCCAGACCGTTTGGGGCAGCTACAATGCAAAACCTGATCGACTTAGCGACCAGACCTCCGAGCGTATTGTGTGTAGCGCCACCGACTGCACTATGATCCGTGCGCTCGGACAGCACCTTACTAAAGCCGTTCGTCAAGCGTAGGGCCGTATCTCAGCAACCTCATCACATCCAGCGGATAGTAGCTGAACTTTCAGACGGGGGATGTCCTTGCTCGCGGAGGCCTCTCTCGCCGGGCGGTGGAGTACGACATCCGCCTTGGTCGTCTTGGCGAAGGCGAACCGGCCGAGGCTGTTCGCATGATGCTGGATGCGTTCCACATCGCGGGTTCGTACGCCGTTAGGGAACGGTGGGGTCGGGACATCGAGGCTGCGAGCGATCGGTGGCCGGCACACCTCAAGACGGCCCTGACGGCACTTGGCGCGGGAGCTGCTGCGCACGGACGGGGATATGGCTCTTGCTGACTGGGAGCGGACGAAGCGGGATGCGGAAGCGCTGCGAACGGCGGGCTACGCGGCTGGCGTGAGTCTTGAAATGGAGAAGGCAGCCACCCTGCTAGCACAGTTTCTCCGCTGGACCGAGGACCAGCTGGCTCGGCGTGTGCATGCCCTTGCCGAGCTTCAAGGCCAGATGGATGTGAGCCCCGTCCGCGAAATGGACCCCGAAGATTTCCTGGACCACCTGATCCACCACGGCGTACTGCACGACCCAAATGGCGACCGGCTGTACCTGTGCCCCATCCCGAGCTTCCGTGACTTTCTGGTCCGGAGGGGAAGCGGAGCGGAAGCCGGGGGCAAAGCTATCGATCGGTAATGATAAGGCATCAGAGCTGACGGCTGACGCTGCCAGAAGCTCTGCTTGGTTGTACGTCGAGAGTGTTGCACTCTGACCGTTCTTCTATATTTTTGTGCGGCTACCTTTCCGCGCACGGAGGCTCCATGAGCAAGCAAGACGCGCCCGACCACATCTGCCGCAGCGCCCAGCCCATCGGCCAAGCGTTCGTGATGCGTGTGCCCCAAGGACTGGACCCCGAACAGGCTCAACGGTCCGTCCAGCGCCTTCTGGACCGCCAGCCGATCACTCGGTTCCCGATCGGGCAGCAGGTCCATGTCGCGGAAGAAGGCAGACTGGCGATCCGGGGCCTCGGCCACGACACCGAGGACATCATGAAGTTCGGGCGCGAGGTCGAGGCCGTGTGGGTCTTGGCGGCGGGGAAGGCCAAGCGAGAAAGGGATCGGGAAAGGCACCGCGACCGCCGCATCATGCTGGCGGTGATAGTCTTCATGGTCACCGCTTGGCTGGCCGTAGAGGCCGTAGCCGAACCATATTCTTGGAGCGCGTGGGAGTACACCGAGCGGCATGTGAAAAATGAAAAGAGCGTTGGCGCTTGGGAGTCATTCAGGGTTATTGACGAAAACTATGGAGTAAAGGCGATAGTCTCTCCTGGCCACGTCGAAGTGGCCTGCTACGTCCATTACTACACTGCCAATCATTCATCGCAGCAATACGAGCCCGCGAAGGGCACATATCAAATCGTTGACTTGTACGATGGACTTCCTCAAGCCTTGGTCAAGTGCCGTCGAGCGGTCGAACGGCGCATCAAGGTCGCCTCTGCCGGTGTTTACAACCCCGACACTGGGAAGGCGGAAAAATCCCGGCGGATGCTGGCCTTCATCTCTTCAACCGACGTCAAGCAAGACGCGGAGCCAGACGTGGAGCCGCCGAGGGATGAAGTTGTCCAGTTCATTCACGACGAATGCAAAAGGGTCATTCTGTATTTGGGGGATTTAAAGGCTCAAATGGATGGCATCACGGAAGAGCATTGCGTCGAATTGGAGACTATTGCGTTCACTTTCCTACGTGACTACTTTGACAGGT
Organism: Gemmatimonadota bacterium; assembly: GCA_026706505.1. The sequence continues at coordinate 137 of JAPOYQ010000249.1, read as the reverse complement.
ACAGCCAATTGATCTTCGATTGCACGGTTCAAGCGCGGGCCGAAAGAGATCAACTCTTGGCTTTGGTGCCAATCCCCAAACCAGCGTGGGCGGAGGCTTGGCGCGATACGATGGGATACGCAGGCGTCATGAATTGC
>JAPOYQ010000160.1:227-4177 GCA_026706505.1 Gemmatimonadota bacterium | reverse complement strand
AGCCGCAATGCCGGCACTGGAGCCCGGTTGGTGCGCCAAGAGTAGTCATAGGACGATATAGCTAGCCTACGTTATCCCTCGCTTACTTGCGGGTCACAGAGCGAATTTTCTCATGGACTCCAAGGTGAATCCGATGGACAAATCACCCTCTGCTGAAATCACTGGTGCACCGGCTCCACAGGTGCCCCGGACTTTTTTCCAGTACCTGCGCTCTTTTGGACCGGGCATAGTCATCGCCATGACCTGGATGGGTGCCGGCGACGTGGTCGAGTCGGCCGTGGCCGGTGGCAACTACGGGTACGCGCTGATGTGGGTTTTGGCGCTGGCGCTGGTGGTGCGCTTCCTGTTCGTATCCCTGATCGCCAAGTACCAATTGTGCAACCAGCGGGGCGAGGGAGTCTTGGATGGGCTGGGCCGTCTGCATCCTTGGTATCCTCCCTTCTTGGCGCTGATGGGCGTCGTCATAGGACACATCCAGGGCGCGTACCTCATTGTGGGGATCGGCGAAATCTCGGTCAATGTGACGGGCATCGGGTACGTCTGGCTGTGGGGTCTGTTCTGGAATCTGGTGACGCTGGTCATTGTCTTCCGTCCGGTGTACGGCCACCTCGAGTTGCTTTTCAAGGTTTTACTGGGCTTGCTCTCGGTCTCCTTCTTGGGCGCGGCTCTGTGGGTCGGTCCTTCTCCGACTAAGATCCTGCAGGGCGTCTTTGCTTTCGACCTGCCCCAACAGGTGGGTCCCTTTGGTTCGCTGCTAGTGGCCATAGGGCTGATCGGGACCATTGGCGGATCGCTGGCCAATCTGGTCTATCCCTACTTTTTGGAACAAAAGGGCTGGATCGGGCCCGCATTCCGCCGCGTCCAGTTCTACGATCTCCTGCTGGGAATCGTCGTCCTTATCGTCCTCGACTTGGCGATCTGGACTTTGGGTGCCGAAGTACTTCACCCGCGCGGTTTGACCATCGCAGAGATGGAGGATCTGCCCCGGCTGCTGAGCACGATCCTCGGAGAAGGCGGCCGTTTATTGTTCTATTTGGGTCTCTTTGCCGTCCTGTACACGGGCCTAGTAGGGCAAGCCCTTGGTTTTGGTGCCCTGTGCTCCCACGGGTACCAGCGCTGGCGGGCCGGCCCAGAGGTCCAGTTGCAGGCGTACCAAGCGCATCCGAGCTACCGGTGGGTCGTAGTCTGGTGCCTGATTTCCCCGGTCGTCTGGACTGCGCCCGGTATGCCGGGATTTGTCGTCATGACCGTATTCGCCGCTACCGCCTTAGTGGTATTGATCCCGCTGCTCGTGGGCGGCTTGTGGTGGATTACTGCCAAGGCGGAGTACATCGGCGCAGATTACAAGAATCGCCTGTGGGAGAACGTCCTCATGGGCGTGTTGTTCGCTCTGGGACTGTGGGGGGCTTACGGTTCGGTAAAGTCGATCGCGGAATCGTTTTGATGCCTGGGCGATGAGCGGAAACGCGGCGACCACAAATCCTATTATGAAACCGCTTTTAGTTGGTCTTTGCCTGTACATAGGGTGCGATACGGCCCCACCGCCCGTGCTCTTTAGGGATGTCACGGCTCAGGCCGAGATCGACTTTGTCCACATCGATGGCGCTTCAGGGGCGTATTTCTTGATCGAGACATACGGCGCTGGCGGAGGATTCTTCGACAGCGATGGCGACGGCGATTTGGACATCTACCTCGTCAATGGCTTTGATCTGGATGGCATCCAAACTGCGCCCATCAATCTCGATCACCGGCGGGGAAAGACCTATTGGGTCGAGCGGCCGGACCAAGTGCGGTCCGCAGGGCCGGGAGCCATCGACTTCTCAATGCTAGACGACGCCAGCGGTCGGCGCGCTGCCAATGTATTGTACCGGAACGAGGGGGACGGCACCTTCACCGATATCAGCCGGGAATCCGGGGCCGACGACACGGGCTATGGCATGGGCTGCGCGGTGGCCGATTACGACAACGACGGCGACCAGGATTTGTACGTGACTAACTACGGCCCCAATGTATTGTACCGGAACGAGGGGGACGGCACTTTCATCGATGTGACGGATCGGGCCGGGGTAGCGGCTCCGCAGTGGAGTTCGAGCGTGGCCTTTTTTGACTACGATGACGACGGACACCTCGACCTGTACGTGGTCAACAACGTCGATTTCACGTTCGCCACCAATAAGGTATGCGGCGGCTTTGTGGGCACTACTCCCTTGGGACTGCTGGCCATCACCGAGCGCACCCGTTCGTATTGCGCGCCTTCCGACTACGGAGGCGTACCCGACGCGCTCTTCCACAACGAGGGCGATGGCACCTTTACCGACGTATCTGCCACAACCGGCATTGCGGATTTGGCCGGCAAGGGTTTGGGCGTGGTCGCTTGGGACTTTGATGACGATGGCGACCAAGATGTATTTGTCGCCAACGACGGCATGGAGAATTATCTCTTCCGCAACGAGGGCGATGGCACCTTTACTGATGTTGCGCTGCAGGTGGGAGTGGCGTTTAACGCCGACGGCGACGACGAAGCCTGTATGGGGGTGGACTTTGGCGACTACGACAACGACGGCGACTTTGATCTCTTTGTCACCAACTTCTCCCACGAGACCAACACGCTCTACCGCAACGAGGGCGGGCGCTTCAAAGACGTGACAGAGGCCGTCGGCTTGGGGCGGTCGAGTTGGCGCTTTTTGGGCTTTGGCACGAATTTCCTCGACTACGACAACGATGGCGACCTCGACCTGTACGTGGCCAATGGCCATGTCCTCGACAAGATCGCCTTGTTCCAGTCTGGCGTGGAATACGCCCAAGAGGACCAGCTTTTTCTCAACGATGGAACGGGCCGCTTTGCCTTGGCGGACACTAACTCGGGCTCTTGGTTCTCCGTTGCCCAGGTCGGCCGGGGCACGGCCTTTGGCGACTACGACGAGGATGGAGACATCGATATCTTGGCGACCAATGGCGGCGGTGCGGCCAAACTGGTCCGAAATGAGGGAGGCAACGCGCACAACTGGTTGATGGTTCGCACCGAGGGTACCCGCAGCAATCGGGACGGCGTGGGCACCCAAGTGAAAGTGGTCGCCGGCGATCTGGTCCAGGTGCGGCAGGTGCGCAGCGGCTCTAGCTATCTGTCGATCAGCGATCCGCGACTGCACTTCGGGCTAGGCACCAAGCAGCGCGTCGATTTGGTGGAAGTGCGTTGGACCAGTGGAACGGTCCAGCGCATCGAGGACGTCCCCGTCAATCAGGTTCTGTCGATCAAAGAGAGGCAGAAACGTTGAGTACAGTGGGCCAGGGACAAATGCAGACAAAGCCTCAAGCCTCGGGTTTGACGGCGAAGGCCGTGATTTGGGGGTGTGCATTGTCGTTGGCCACCAGCTTAGGGGCCTTGCACAGTACCTTTATCAACGCCTCGTGGATGGCTCTCAACATCAGCGTGCCCATCGCCTTATTCGTCTTTTTCTTGTTCGTCGCCTTCCTCCATCCTTTGCTCTCCAGACTTTATCATCGGTTGGGTTTAAGCCGGGCCGAGTTAGGGGTGGTATTCATCATGACGATGATGGCGGCCACTGTGCCGACGGAAGGGTACGTCGAGCACATGGTCCCCAAGATCGCCAGCGTGCTGTACTACGCCACGCCGGAAAACGAGTGGGCCGAGCTGATCCATCCGCATCTCAAAGAGTGGATCGCGCCTCAGGACGAGGAGGCCGTGCGACATTTTTTTGAGGGCCTGCCGCTGGGCGAGCCTATTCCCTGGGGGGTATGGATACAACCGCTAAGTTATTGGGGGTTTTTCTTTTTGGTACTGTGTTTCGTGATGCTGTGCATGATGGTGGTGTTGCGCCGGCAGTGGGTCGAGCACGAACGGTTGGTCTATCCGCTGGTGAAATTGCCGTTGGAGATGATTGCAGAAGGGGAGGGCAAAAGACTTTGGGGGCCGTTTTTTCGGCGTCCGC
>JAPOYQ010000160.1:0-217 GCA_026706505.1 Gemmatimonadota bacterium | reverse complement strand
GTTTGAACGCCCTGCACAGCTACTACAATTACATTCCCTCAATCGCTCTAGAGACCAGTCTGCCCCTCTTTCGCAATACCTTAGTGCTACCCATCGGCCTCAGTTTTATGAGCTTGGGCTTTGCCTATTTTGTCAATTTACAGGTCCTCTTGGGAATCTGGGTTTTCTTTTTGCTGCTGACAGTACAGCAGGGCGCTTTTGGGGTTCTGGGGATTGC
>JAPOYQ010000511.1 GCA_026706505.1 Gemmatimonadota bacterium | reverse complement strand
TCCGCGGGTCGTCCCCGCGGCGTCGCTGAGGCGTGGGTGGGTGGGCGGGGTCGCGCTGGAACGGTCTGGGGGCGCAGGGCTGTGGTGGCCTATGCTCGGGAGGCCAGCGATCGGAGGTGAAGGATCTTGGGGATCAAGGTGACCACGAGGAGCAGCACCGAGGACCTCTTGAAGCTGGCTGACTTGCAGGACGTTGCTTGGAGGTAGTGGCCGTGGCGAGAATACCCCGAGGGTACCGGAACCCCGAGGACGAGCCGCTCTTCAAGCGGGCAACCAACGACCCATCCATCTGTCCAGACACTGTCACCGCCAGCGTGGAAGGGTATTTTCGTGTTCCTGCAATCTGGATAGGCGAAGAGCCAAGCGATACAGCAGCTTCAAGACAGAGCGTTGACCTTCAGGCCGAGGTTGTTTCGCGCCAATTGCGAGCGGGAATCGAAGTGCGGGTTCTCCGAGACGGCACTTTCTTGTTTGACTTCGCGTCGTGGGACCTTGCGCCCCCGATCGTGATTCCGGGATACCGCGTTCCATCCCCAGGGATGCCTCACCGTGTGCCTTTAGCTACCGAAGAGGCTTCCTCCAAGTCCGAGCAGTATGCCGTACTTCGCGCACAAACCATGAACGTGCATCAGTCTTGTCTGGCTACGTCGGAGTGGATGCTAAGCCGAAGCAGCCATGACGTAGGTCTTCCACTTACCGCGGCAAACACTCTCAAGGGCAGAGACTTCACCGACTGTCTCCGATATAGCGAGGGTGCCAGAGACATAAGCTCCATATATCGCAACATATGGAACCAGTCCGCGTCAGGAAGAATGGACAGCGCTTGGCATCGTCTCGCGTTGGATATCGATGTCGTTCATCACTCCCTTGACACTCTCGACGAGATACTCGCAGTCGAAGACGCAGCCAGTCTGATCCCAATCGTGGAGGCGGTGTATCTGGCGTCATGCAGGTACACCGAAGGTCGACTCGGAGAGGCCATCATTCTGGCGTGGGGCGCCTGCGAGCAGTTGCTTGCGAAGATGTGGGGCACATTTCTCAAAAGCATGCAATCATCTGGCCGATTGACTGGCCAGCGTAGATCCAGACTCGGAACCCGAGACTATACGGTGTCAGTGAGAGCCGAGATGCTTGAACTCGGATCACGGCTTGACTACGAGCTTTATCGGCAAGTTGATGACGCTCGCATAGCCAGGAATAAGTGGGCTCACGACATGAAAGCGCCGTCGACCGCCCAGTTGCATAGTGCGATGAGCGCGGCAGAAGGACTCTTCGAGGAGGTCTACGACATCCGACCGCGATTCCCGCTGAATGCCGGTAGTCCAGGCGTCCCTGCATGGAATGTCTGGGTCGCCGCGGACAGCTCCAATCGGGTGAGTCCCCATTGCTGAACGTCACACGGCTTGACCTTGATCGCTCAAGGGAGTGTGGCGCTCCGGAGGACACGGGAAAGCCCTTCCGGTTTGCGCCGATGTGCGCCGGCAAGTACATGGCAGTCATTGCGGTAGCAGGGTCCGCCCGGCGGCCTCTCCGATGATCTCCAACTGGCACTCCACAGCGGCTCGCACCGTCCAACTGGCCTCTACGCTCTCGCCGTACAGGGACTTCCCATAGGGAGACTCTCCCACCCCGGCGTTGGGGCAGACTGCCCCATGGAAACGCCCTGTGCCACATGCACCCGAGCGATGCTGATGGGACACCTCTACCTACGTTGTTCTCGCTACTCCCTCCGTTAGGTCTAAACAGCCCCGGTCGGGACAGATGGCGCAAAACGAGCTGCGCCAGTTCACGACGTTCGGTAACCAGACAATGCGGCCGATCCGCGCCCGGCGGGAGCCGCGCACAGGTGTGATCAGGACTGCCGAAGCTCGCCGGTACCGCCATCCCCGTAGCACGCGGTGCGCGCAAGGACAACTCTCCCGGGCGAGCCGCCCGGCCAAGACGATTGCACACCCCACCCATAGCGCCACATGGCCCCAGCTGGCGATCGAAGAACCTCAGCATCAAGGTCCACGCCGCCTCGGCCGAGAGCTCGTGATGGGCAGCCGACATGGGCGAGAACCGCACCACCAGCTACTACAACCGGCCGTATTGAATCATGAACAAGTGGCCGGGCTCGGGGCAGGTGGAGACCTCGTACTCCACGCCCAGTTCCCGCAGATGGCCGCGCAGACATCCGGCGTGGCTGCCGAAAACGCGGTCCCAGCCACCGTCGCCGCCGACCACCGGGCAGATCCCCTCATTCGCCTGGAGCTCCTTCGGGACGGCACCGTAGAAGTCCACCCGAACGCCGATCGGCGCGCGGGCCGCGTAGAGGATGGCGAAGCCGCTGCCCATGCAGAACCGGGCCACAGCCAGGCGCGACGCATCGACCTAGGGCCGCACCGCCAGTCACTCGCGGGCGACCTCGATATCGTCGAAGGCGCGACCCATACCGCTGACCAGCGCGGCCATCGTGCGGCGGATGCAGAGCAGCCGGGGGCCCGCCCCGCCGAATATAGCTCCGGCAACAGCGCGACGTACCCTTGGCAGGTGAACCGCCAGTCCATCCGGAGGATGTCGTCGTTGAGGCCGAACAGTTAGTGCAGGACGATCACACCCGACCGGGAACCTTCGACAACGGTGGTCCACTGCTAATGGTCGCAGGATTCCGACGGAAGCTGGTGGGACTTGTGGAGCCCGCACCAGTTTGACACAAGCTGCGCATATTGGCGATGCGTCGAGGGCGACTAGGCCGGTACAGCCCCTCAAACTCTCCCGTTGACAAGGGAACGTCCGACTGACCCGCCCTGATTCTCACCGCCGAGGCCTCGATCACCCCAGCAGGATCGGCTTGGACCTGAAGTCGAACACCGGTCCCGGTTCCCGTGACGGCCCCCACTGCGCTATTCGTCCCAGTGCTCGTACCACCTGGGCCACGAACCGTTCCAAAGCACGTCGCTGCGGTGCTTCTGGTCGCAGTGCCGGACCTCTCCGGCGGAGAACCCTCTCCGGCCCATCAGAGTCCAGAACTCCCCGTCCTGCTTCCAGACTCGGTACTCCAGCCATATGTCCACGGCCTCGTGGCCGATCTCACCGCACTTGTCGGATATCTCGCCGCGGGCAGCCAGCAGTCCAATCAGCCCCCTACCAAACGGACATGCACCCATGATGCCAGCCAGAACCGGAGAACTCATGTACCGGCCAACTCTTTGGCATGGCAAAGCACCTCCAATCGATGCCCGACCTTGCGCTGCCGGTATGTTTCAACCATAGGTCTTCCTCTCACCAAGGACACCTACTGTCAACAACCTCTGTCAGCTCTTGAACGAATGAGACCTCCTTGAGAGAGTACGACGCCCACATGAATTGGCGGGCCTCAAATGGCGGACCCCAGCATCTCCGGAGTGGTCGGTTTGGCGCGATGTCTCGCTTTTGGCAATAGAGTTGGCATTTTGATTCGACATTTGAAGTGTTGCAATCCAAACTATCCCCTTTCAAATGGTTACGCTTTTGATTGTTGATTCATTGAACGTTGATCGGTTGATTGTCCGATATACAGCCAATTGTGGGTGTTGACATGCTGTGTATTCCCATGTGAACATACGAGCACATATCTCAAAGAGATTTGGACTGAATCGACAGTTTGAGCCACAGGGAGGAATCAGAATGGAAGGCAAGAGGATTGCACTCATTGGCTACCTACAGAATCGAGGGCATGGAGAACCGTCACGAAGAGGTCTCGCAGCGGTGGTTGCGTTGCTTTTGTTGTTTACAATCGTTGTTGCTTCGCCTCAGTCGTCGGCGGATGCTCCCTGGGAGGATCTGCCCTCTGGGAGAGTTGTCGGTACAGGTCTTCAAGCGTGTATAGCTGCCGCCAAGCAGGAGCGCCCCCATGCATGGGTTTGCATGGGCGGTGAATTGATCGCCACACAGATGGATGATTCTGGACAGACGAGAACGACTTCACGGGTCATAGAACTCGACATTCTTCAGACAACTGATCTATCTGCTGCAAATGAAACGGCCTCATACGCTCAATCATCAGGGGACTTCTACGACAATTGGTGTGAGAATGCGTCAGTATGCGGCCGGCAAATCTCATCGTATATCGCTGAGGTCAAGGGCAATGGGGCTTATGGCAATCTATACGGAGCCATCGGCGGTTTTGACTATGTTGTTCGCCAGAACGTCGACGGCCATGTCCCC
>JAPOYQ010000225.1 GCA_026706505.1 Gemmatimonadota bacterium | reverse complement strand
TGTGGCTGTGCGGTCGCATGTTGCGGCGGGAAGCCGAACAGGCCTGCGACGATCTGGTGGTATGTGCTACCGGCCGCTCAGAAGCCTATGCGCGCGGTCTTGCTCACGTCGCCGAACGGGCGGCACACTTCAATCCTTTAATGAGGAGAATCCCCACGATGAACGCCTTTGCAGCAACTGAATCGGATTTGGCGCTGAGAATCCGCAGAGCGCTTGGCGGCGGTGCGCGCCGGATGGGCACGCGGGCTCGTGTGTTGACCGTTGTACTGCTATGCCCCCTAGCCGCCGTGACGCTCCCCTCTTGTAGCACTACCGACAAAAGTACGAGTGGCGACTTGTCAGTGGCCAAAGACGCGGCTAAGGCGAGTCGGGATGAGAAGCTCTTTATCGTCGTGGACCAGGACGGCAATATGAAGCTGAAAACCGACAAACCAGTGACGTTTACAACGCTTAAAGAAGAACTGCAGGAGAAGAGACAACTGCTGGACAACAACACGATGATTATTATCGAAGGAGACGAGCGCACCCCGCACGGGCAGATCGTCCATATTATGGATATCGCCCGCCTAGTGGAGCTCGTCAATCAGGCCATCGCCACGGAACCACAACCGGAGGCCAAAGGCGCGGCTGAGGCGAGTCGGGATGACGGAATCTGGCGAGAGGCGATGGCCAACCCACCGGAGGAGTGGTCTGATGAACAGAAGGCGGACTTTGAGCGCATGCTCCTGGCGACCAATCCAGACGAATGGTCCGAGGAGCTGAAGGCCTATCTTCTCGCGCTCAAACCCGGCAGCACCATCGAAGAAATCGTCGAGACGGTCCGTCAGTTCAAGCTCTGGCAAGAGGCATCGGCGACCGATCCAGACGAGTGGTCCGATGAACTGAAGGCCCAGCTTCTCGCGCTTACACCCGACAGTACCATCGAAGAAATCGCCGAAGAGATTCGCCCGCGTGTGGAGTACGTTACTAGGGATCGAAAGGAGGTCGCGCATCTCTTTATCGTCGTGGACCAGGACGGCAATATGAAGATTAATAACGACAAATCAGTGACGTTTGCGACGCTTAAAGAGGAATTGCAGGCGCAGAGACAACTGCTGGACAACACTACGATGATTATCATCCAAGGAGACGAGCGCACCTCGCGCAAGCACATCGTCCGGATCATGGATATCGCCCGCCAAGTAGGACTCGTCGATCAGATCATCGCCTCGGAACCGCAACGCAAACTAACTGAATGAGGTTTCCGAGTACTTCCAAGAGAGGGAAAAACATTGGCTGATCGAATTATGCTGGCACAACGGGAGAAGTTCTAACTGACCTTCGCCGCATACTAGACCAACTCCCCAATGTCCCGCCATCCCAAGACGATGCCGTGAGCGCGTTCCTGACGCTCCTCGCCGCCGTAGATCAGATAGTAGTCTTGCTCCACCGGCAGGGCCGTCGCCAATTTTCTGTAGTAGCGCAGACCCTTAAACTGATCGGTCCCCAGCGTCACACCCGCCTTGATTTCGACCACCTGCCGCCGACCTCCCCGCTCGTAGAGCAAGTCTAACTCGTTGCCGATGTTGTCGCGCCAGAAGTAGAGGTCTGGACGGCGACCCGCGTTGACGTGTTGCTTGATTATCTCGGCGATGACCCAATTCTCAAAAATCGCCCCGCGCAAGTAGTGGGTGGCGAGTTGGTCGGCCGCCTCCAGCCCCAAAAGCGAGCACAGCAGGCCCGTGTCGTAGAAGTAGAGCTTGGGCGACTTGATGAGCCGCTTAGAAAAATTCTCGTGATGCGGATAGAGCAGGAAGGCGATATAACTCGCTTCCAATACTGAAATCCAAGCGCGTACCGTCTTGTAATTGATCCCCAGATCATTGCCGAGACCGCTCAAATCGAGCAATTGTCCGACGCGCCCAGCACAGACCCGCAAAAAGCGCTGGAAGGCGCTTAGATCGCCGATATTGCGCAGGCTCCTCACGTCGCGTTCGACATAGGTCTGGATATAGGCCGGATAGTAGTCGAGCGGAGCGACGCCGCGATCGTAGAGGACGGGATAGCCGCCTTTGAACAGGCTCTCGTCTAGGCTTAAACCGGCGTTAGCCGCAAGCTCCTGTTGAGAAAAGGGCAGCAGCGTGTGCAAGGCGACGCGCCCGGCCAGCGATTGGCTGACCTGTTCCAGCAGCAAGAAATTCTGCGAACCCGTAAGGACGAATTGGCCCATAGTGCCGCGCTCGTCCACCAGGGCCTGCAAGTAGGAGAACAACGCTGGCACCTTCTGCGCCTCGTCGATTATTAGCCCCTGGCCCTCATGCCTCTCCAGAAAGCGCCGTGGATCTTCTTCAGCGGCCAAACGGTCGTCGAGTCGTTCGAGATTGACGTAGGCGTAGTCAAGGAAAACTTCGCGCACGAGCGTAGTCTTGCCCGACTGACGCGGGCCGGAGACCGAGAGGATTGGATAGAACGAGGCCAGCTTTTTGAGCTGGGAACTGAGCTGACGTTGGATATACATTCTTTACAATATAGGATCTATACTCCTATTTTGTAAAGAAAATTGGAGGCTCTACTCCAATTCCTCCCTATGCCGCTTCTGAAGTTTTCTCAAGAGGAACGAAATGGAGTTCGATGCGCTGGTTCAATGCAAGGGCAATGCGCTGGAGCATAGACAGCGAATGTCCTTCGTAATCGGCATCTTCCAAGCGTGCGATCACTGGTTGCTTGGTGCCGATTCGCTCGGCCAATTCGGCTTGAGTTAGCCCTGCTACCGTCCGCGCTTCGTAGATCAAACGAGCCACTTCGGCGTTAAGGGTTTCTTCGGCAATCAGTTGCCGCATTTCCTCATCGTCGCCCGTCATTCGGTCGAGAATCTGAGTTGCATCTCGCGTCTTAGGCATGAGAAATACTCTCCTCGAATTAGGAAGAAAATAACAATATTATTATAAACACAAGAAGCTGTATCGTAAAATGATAGTCAATGCGATCTATCACTAATCATGTCAACTAAAATTTTAGTTGACAAACCAAATGCCGTCGAGTATACTCAACTAAATTCTTAGTTGAAAGGACTTGCTATGGCGACCAGAGACAAACCCGACAAAAAGCTGACCCCGCTCGAAACGCTCATTATGAACGTCCTGTGGGACGAGTCGCCCGCAGCCGTCAAGCAGGTGCAGGAGCGGCTAACAGCCGTCAAGCCGATGGCTTACAATACCGTGCTGACCATCCTGCGCATCCTGCGCGAGAAGGGCTTTGTAGTCTCGGAACGAGAAGGCCGGTCCGATCTCTATCGCCCGGTGGTCACGCGCGAGGATATGGGGCGGCGCTCGCTGGGCGAAGTCATCGACTCGTTCTTTGCCGGCTCGGCCGAAGCACTCGTCAGCCAACTACTAGACGGCCAGTCGCTCACGGACGAGGAATTGACGGCGATCCGGGCGGAGTTAGACCGAACCCTCGAGCGCAGAAAAGGAGACCAGCGATGAACGCAGCTTTGAACGGACTAGGTAGCCAGCTATTTAGCTGGTTTGGCCAGTTAAGTATCGAACTAGCGGCGCTAGCGGCCTTAGTCCTAATCGCCTGTTACCTGTTGCCAATAAAGTCGCCGGCCTTGCGCCACCTGTTGTGGGCGGTCGTGTTGCTCAAGCCGCTCGTCGCCATCGCAATCAGCTCGCCCTATACGCTATTCACACCGTTCGTGCCACTTGTGGAACCCAGTCAGGACACCCTCGCATTCTCGCCTGTCGAGCACCCAACGGTGCAAGTAGCAGCTTCTCCAACAATTGCCACAAGTAGTGTGCCGCTTACTACAGCCGGCTGGGGTGCGATACTGTGGATAACAGGCGCAGCGCTGCTCATCGGGCGAATTCTGGTCGGCTACGGCATCGTCTGGTGCTTGCGGCAGCAGGTACAAGTGCGGCACGACGGGCCGCTTTGCGATGCTCTGCGGCAAGCGCGTCGGACGCTCGACTGTTATCCCAAGGTCGAGGTGGCGACCTCCCCTTCTATCAGTTCGCCGATGGCGCTGGGCATCCTGAGACCTATAATCGTCTTTCCCGCCGATCTCGTAGAGAAACTGCGCACCGACGAACTCGCCTTAATCCTCATGCACGAGCTAGCACACGTGCGCCGCTGGGACAATTTCACGAGGCTGCTGCACCGACTCGTCGCCGCTGTATTGTTCTTCCATCCCGCCGTGTGGCTATGCGGTGGCAT
>JAPOYQ010000833.1 GCA_026706505.1 Gemmatimonadota bacterium | reverse complement strand
GTTTGCAAATTCTTCTCGCCTTGCCCTAGCCCAACAGCTTAGCTATTCTCTTCTCCTCCCCGTTATTCCCGCTCGTCTTCGCCGCACACTGCTTCAGGAAATTGAGCCTTGATCTGCGACGCCGAGAGCATCGCCGAACACATCCGCTTTCTCAAACGCCGCATCTTGGGCAATGAGGTCGTCCATCACCAGACGTTGCCCGCGCGCCCGGCGCGTCTAGTCCGCGACTTGGCTGGCCTGCCTCCGGCCATGGCCCGCATCCTCGAAATTGCCCGCATTCCCGCGCTCTATACGCACCAAGCCGAGGGCATCCAAAAAGTACTGGAGGGCCAGCACTTGGCCATTGCCACGCCCACGGCCTCGGGCAAGACCTTGGTGTACAACGCGCCCGTGCTATCCACGCTGCTCGACGACCCAGAGGCGCACGCGCTCTATATCTTCCCACTCAAGGCGCTGGAGCAGGATCAGTTCGACGAGCTAAGCGGCCTGATGCAGGGCTTGGGCGGCACGCTGCAAGCGGCCATTTACGACGGCGATACCACGAGCCATCGCCGTCGGCAGATTCGCACCAAGCCGCCGCAGGTGCTGTTCACCACGCCGGACATGCTGCACTCGGGCATCCTCGCTTTCCACGAGGCTTGGGCCGGTTTTTTCGCTCGCCTGCGCTACGTGGTCATCGACGAACTGCACGCGTACAGCGGCGTGTTTGGCACCCACGTGCTGCACCTTTTTCGCCGCTTGAACCGCATCTGCGCGCACTACGGGTCCGATCCGGTGTACATCACCAGCTCGGCGACGATGGGCAATCCTCGCGAGCTGGCGGGGGAGTTGCTCAACCGCTCCTTTTACGCGATTGAAGACCACGGCGCTCCGGCCGCGGCGCGCCACTTCGTGTTTGTCAATCCGAGCGAAAGCCCCAACACCCTTGCGGCCCATCTGCTGCGCGCCAGCGTGCTCAAGGACTACCGCACGATTGTCTTCACCCGCGCCCGCATCACCACCGAACTCGTGTACCGCTGGGCTACCCAGAGCCGCCCGGACTTGCGGGAGCGGATCTCTTCGTATCGCGCTGGCTATTTGCCCACTGAGCGCCGCCAGATCGAGCAGGCGCTCAACGGTGGCGAGCTCATGGGTGTGGTAGCCACGTCGGCCTTGGAGTTGGGCATTGACATCGGCGGCTTGGATATCTGCGTGTTAGTCGGCTATCCGGGTTCGATCATCAACACTTGGCAGCGCGCTGGCCGCGTGGGCCGGGCTGGCCGCGAGTCGTTAATCCTCCTCATCGCGTCTCCCGACGCGCTCGACCAGTACTTTATGCGGCACCCAGGGGAGTTTTTCGCGCGCGATTTAGAGGATGCGGTCGTGGATCCGACGAATCAGTACATCCTCAAAAATCACCTCACGTGCGCGGCGCGCGAACTGCCCCTCGTCGCCAGCGAACCGGAGTACGCGCTGCCCAACTATCAGGAAGCGGTTGATGCGCTGACTGAGGAGGGCACGCTGCTGCAGAACGCCGAAGGAGACGCTTGGTTTGCCGCGCGCAAGCAGCCGCATCGCTTGGTCAACATGCGCACCATCGGCGAGTCGTATAACATCGTCGATCGCGGCGACAACCAGATTGGCACGGTCAGCGGCGGTCAGGTGTACGGCGAGTGCTACAAAGGCGCGATTTACTTGCACCGAGGCCGCCAGTACGAGATCGGCGACCGAAACCCCGAGCGGGGCCAGATCTACGCCGAGGAAGTGGATGTGGCGTACTTCACGCGCGCTCGCACGGAAAAGGACACCGAGATATTGGAGGAGCTGCGCTCGCGGCCGTTGCAGGGCTTTATGGCGCGGTTGGGCCGGCTCAAGGTCAGCTCGCAGGTGGTGGGCTACGAAAAGATCCGCGTCGGTGACCAAGTTGTGCTCAGCAAACACGAGCTGGAGTCGCCGGTGGAGCACTTTGAAACGATTGGCTTTTGGATTGAACTCGACGCCCACTTCAAGGCCGACCTCAGCCGCCACCAGCACCACTACATGGGTTCGATCCACGCCATTGAACACGCCATGAAGTCGCTGTTCCCGCTGCTGGCCTTGTGCGACCGCACGGATGTCGGTGGGATTTGCTATCCCCAGCATCCCCAGCTCGGCAAGGGCGCGATTTTCGTGTACGACTATCACCCCGGCGGCATTGGCTTGGCGGAAAAGGGCTTTGCTCAGCTCGACCGCCTCTTAGACATGACGCTGTCCATGGTCGAAACCTGCGATTGTCTGCTCGGCTGCCCGTCTTGCATCCATTTCCCCACGTGTGGCGCGGGCAACGTCCCCCTCGACAAGGCCGGCGCGGTCCACTTGCTCGGTGCGCTCACGGGCCGCCGGACCATCGAGCGCACTCCGTCCGCAGCCGAGGGCGCAGAGGACGCGCCGATTTTTGCCGAGTGGGAAGAGGAGGAACAGGTAGAGGACGCGCCGCCCGAGCAAGGCCCGCACGTGGTCGTGTTCGACCTCGAAACCCAGCGCTCGGCTGCCGAGGTCGGCGGCTGGAACAAAGCACACATGATGGGCATGTCGGTCGGGGTGGTGTGGGACAGCCGCGCGCAGGCCTGCACCAAGTATTTTGAGGAAGACATCGACCGGCTCTTAGAGCACTTACAGGCGGCCGATTTGGTCGTCGGCTTCAACATCATCGGCTTTGATTATTCGGTCTTGCGCGGGTACAGCCCATTCGATTTCCGCACGCTCAACACGCTCGACATTTTGCGCGAAATCCACCAGCGGCTGCGCTACCGCGTGAGCCTCGATTCGCTGGGCCGAGCCACGCTCGACGCAGCCAAGAGCGCCGACGGACTGGACGCGCTGCGGTGGTTCAAAGAGGGGCGGCTGGACTTGATTGCCGAGTACTGCCAAAAGGACGTGGAGCTGACCCGCGACCTGTTCTACTTCGGGCTGCGCGAAAACTACTTGCTCTTCGACCGCCGCAACGAGGGACGGATGCGCATCCCGCTCGACTGGAAGCTGGAGGACTTGGTGAGTGGGGGCGGACTTGATTGCCCGCAGGACGGATAAACGGCAGATTAGACCGGCAATTATTGGCGAAAGGCAACAGTTGAATCCGCGCCTGTACATCAGACCTCACTTGATAACCCCCCTTGTGATGATTGCAGGGTTGCTGCTGGCGACCTTTGGCATGGCCTGTGTGGGCGGGCAGGATGCCCCCGAGCCAAATGACGGCGGAAAGGGAATGAATACGCCGCACCCGGCAACAGCGCAGAAAGAAGGCCACGAGGACCCCGGGTTTTCCGACGACCACGTCCTTTTTGGTCAATCCGCTGCGTTCACTGGGCCTGCCCAGGAATTGGGCAAGGCGATGCGCCTCGGAATTGAGGCGGCATTCCACGAGGCCAATCAGGAAGGAGGCGTCCATGGCCGCGAATTGAAGCTCAAGGCGTTGGATGATGGCTATGAAACCGACTTTGCCGCTTCCAACACGCAACGGTTGATTGAGAATGAAAGGGTATTCGCGCTGATCGGAGCGGTGGGCACACCCACGTCCCGCGCTGCATCACCGCTGGCCCAAGCTGCCGGGGTGCCCTTCTTGGCTCCGTTCACAGGGGCCGAGTTCTTGCGCGACCGGGAGTTGGACAATGTGCTCAACGTCCGGGCATCGTACTACCAGGAAACCGAGGAGATGGTGGCGCGGCTCACCGAGGATCTGGGGATCACCCGCGTTGCCGTCCTCTATCAGGATGATTCCTTCGGCTTGAACGGGCTGGAGGGCACGCGATTGGCACTGGAGCGCCGGGGCCTGGAGCCGGTAGCGGCCTCGCACTACCCACGCAATACCCGCGCTGTGAAGGGAGCCGCGCTCAAAATCACCGCGGCCAATCCAGAAGCGGTGATCATGATTGGCTCCTACATGCCGGTGGTCAAGACCATAGAATTGGTGCGGCGGGAGCTGGATCCGGTATTCATGACGGTCTCCTTTGTGGGGAGCAACGCTTTGGCGAACGAGTTGGGGCCTGACGGGGCCGGCGTGTACGTGACGCAAGTAGTTCCTCACCCCGATGACGAAAATATCCCCGTGGTGGCTCGATACCACAGCGCCCTCTCCGAGTACGACCCCCAAGCGGAACCCGGGTTCGTTTCGTTGGAAGGTTATCTGGCCGGACGCCTGGCCGTCGCCGGCCTCGAAGCCTGCGGCCCCGATCTGAGTC
>JAPOYQ010000554.1 GCA_026706505.1 Gemmatimonadota bacterium | reverse complement strand
TTGCATGCATACCCACTTGGATCAAGGCGTCGAATCTGGGCGATAAGCCCGGCAACCAGCACGGCCGCTTGACACCCTGGACCAGTTTTACGCCTGAGACCAATGCTTCTGACAAAATCGTGCGCCCCGCCCCATGCGCGTCATTGATGATGACTTCTTCGACACCTGCTGCAAATAAGCCTTCGGCCGCGGCGTTGACTTCGCCGGTCAACAAGCGCTGCATCTCGGCGCGGTCGTACACGCCTTTTGCCGTTGTCGCATCGTCCCTGTGCCTTGGGTCCCAATCATCGACGCCGGCCACGCCTTCTAAATCGGTCATCATATAAACGGATTTCACGCTCATGGGATTCTCCTACTTTTGGAATATTTTGCGTCCTGCGAATTCACTCTCATTAGCATCAGCCAGATCGCCCAATACGAAATGACCTCTCTCCGCAACGGTCAAGTAGCCGATCTTGAGGACAGCCGCTAAAGCCCTGATGAGGCTTTCTGGCGCGGGTTCTTTGCTCTAACGTATGTAGGTGTCAATATGAGTTGGTTTAAAATGGCGACTAGGACAACGCAAGAAATGGTAGAAAGATTTACGAGATGGCTGCGCTGCGCTTAGCCGCGCTCATCATCGGCATCACGGTCGCGAGCGGGTGGTTGCTCCAGCGCGTTGAATTGCTGTACAACGGACCGCATTTGGCCGGGGCCGGGAGTATGCCGGGGGCGCAGGTCTTTCTCGCCGTGCCAATAGGGGCTTTAGCGGCCGCTACCTTAATGCGTCGCTGGCTTGTCCCGGGGGATCGCGCGGTGCTTTACGCCGCGCTGGTAATCGGGGTGTCGGCGACCGCGTCCGGTCTGATGCACCGGTTTTTGCCGGGATTGGTGACGGGTTTCTGCGGGGGGTTTGCCCAGTCGACTGGACCCTATTATCGCTTCCTGAAGGTCGTCCCGGACTGGTTGGTCCCAGGCGGGCCGAATGAGGCCCCGGCCATCGGGGCGATTGAGGGTGGCGCGGCCGTGCCTTGGGGGGCGTGGCTGTGGCCGCTGGCGATGTGGAGCGCGTTTTTCGGCGCGTTTTTTCTGACCTGCTTTTGCTTGGTGTGGCTGCTGCGGCAGCGGTGGTTGGAGACCGAGCGGTTGGGATTTCCACTGTTGGAGGTGCCTCGCGCCCTGATTGCTGGAGATCTGTTTGGACAGCGGCTGTTTTGGTGGGGCGCATTGGTGCCGGGTGTGCTGTTGGGGATCAATGGGTGGCATCACTACACGCCGACCGTGCCCGAGATCGTCACGAGCTTGAACATGGCGCATTTCCTGCTCGACGATCCGTGGAAAGCCATGGCACCCTTTGAATCGCAGTTCCATTTTGAGTTTGTCCCCCTGTTGGTGGGCGCGGCTTTTCTCGCGCCCGTGGAGGTGTCGTTCAGCACGTGGTTTTTCTATCTGCTCACCCGCGTGCAATTGTTGGTGGCCCACTTCCTCGGGCGACTTGAGTATCGCAGCGACTTCATTCCCGGGCACGGGTCGCCGTGGCTAGATTGGCCGAGTCACTTTCCCTTTTTTATGACACAGGCGCGCGGCGGCTTGCTGTTTTTGGGGCTGTTCAGCTTGTGGTCGGCGCGGCGGGCACTCGCGGCGGCGATTTCTTGGCGCAGCCGGGCGACGTGGGGGCTGGTGGGTGGGCTGTTGATGCTGTGGGCGTGGACTACGGCTTTGGGAGTGCCGCCGCTGATGGGCATCGCGGCGTTATTGTTAGTGTTGCTGTTGGCGTTGACGTTTGCGCGGCTGCGGATCGATGGGGGCCTGCCCATTGTGGGGATGCCGCAGATTGTGGGCTACCTATTCTTCGTGATTTTGGGAACCGGTGCTGGACGTTTTGCCGATGAGACCTACATGGGTTTTGGCTTCTTGGCGGTGTTTGGCTTTACGATGATTGGAATCTGGCCCGCCCTGCAATTCGAGGGGCTGAAGTTGGCCGATATGTACGGGGTGTCGCCGCGCCGCTTGATTTGGGGGATGGCTTTGGGATTGGCTGTTGGGTTGGGAGCTGGCTACGTGTTTTCGCTGGAAACGATCTACGAGCACGGGCTGTTCGCCTTGCAGGAACAGGGGGGGGCGCGGTCTGAGGCGCGCATTGGTCGCTACTACAACTACTTGTTCAGAGACGCGGGCACGGTGGACGGGGGCACGGACTGGGTGCGCTTGGGATTTCACGCGATTGGGGCGGGCTTTACTTATTTTTTGGCGTTGATGCGCCAGCACTTTCTGCGCTGGCCCTTGCATCCGATGGGCTTTGTGTTTGGCACGGGTTTTGGCTGGCTGGTGTGGGGGTCGGTGTTGTGCGGCTGGCTGTGCAAATGGCTGGCAGTGCGCTATGGCGGGGCACAGACCTACCGGCGGGTCATGCCGTTTTTCTTGGGGATGATTTGCGGCGAGGTCGCGATGCGGCTGGTGTGGGCCGCGGTCGCGCTGGTGCAGGGTGAGATGGGAGGTGGATACCGACCGTGACGGCTAGCGAACTGACCAGCTACCGCGACTTGATGCAGCCGCCGACGCGCTTTCGCGAGGGCTTTACTGCGCGCACTGTGGCCGGGGCGTTCTTCGTCGGCTTTATCATGATGCCCGGTGCCATTTACATGGGCCTTATTGCCGGCGCATCGCTCGGCGCGGCCGCCGAGTGGGTGACCATCATCCTGTTTTCCGAGCTGGCGCGGCGTTCCTTTTCCTCGCTGACGCGTCAGGAGATTTACCTGATCTACTACATTGCCGGTGGCTTGGCCGGCGTCATCGGCGGCACCATGCTGGCCGGCGGGCCGTTTGGGCAATTGGTGTGGAACCAGTACCTCGCGCAGTCGCAGGCCGCGGCTGGCTTTGGCATTGCCGAGCACATCCCAGAATGGGTTGCGCCGCCGATTGGTTCAGATGCGCTGGTGGGCCGCAGCTTTTTGCACCGGGCGTGGATTCCGCCGGTGGTTGTGCTAGTGGCCTCGCAGGTGTTGTCGCGGGTCGAGTGGTTCACGCTCGGCTACATCCTCTTTCGGGTCACGTCCGATGTGGAGCGCTTGCCCTTCCCGTTGGCACCAGTCGCCGCACAGGGGGCGACGGCTCTCGCCGAGGTCGACGAGGGGCGGGATAGCTGGCGGTGGCGGGTTTTCTCGGTGGGGATGGGGATTGGGTTGCTGTTCGGCGCGGTGTACGTAGGGTTGCCTGCGCTGACTGGGTTGATCGCTAGCGATCCCATCGTTCTGTTGCCCATTCCTTGGATAGACCTGACGCGCAATACGCAGGACATTTTGCCGGCCGCGCCCTTGGGCATTGGCACGGACTTGGGTTTGGTGCTGTTGGGGATGGTGCTGCCGTTTTGGATCGTCGTCGGCACGTTTGCCGCGGCTATGGTCCACGCCTTGGGCAGCCCGATTCTCTACCACGCTGGCATGCTGACGCACTGGCGGCCGGGCATGGACGCGATTCTGACGAATTTCGCCAATGACATCGACGTGTGGATGAGCGTGTACATTGGCGCAGGCGCGGCCGTGGGCGCGATTGGCTTGGTACACGCCGTGCTGTCGGTGCGGGCCGCGCGCCGTCAAGGCGGGCATCGTCCGTTGCGGGATACACCGGCCGGGCGGGGCGACTTCCCGCTGTGGATAGCGATTGTCGGATACGCGCTATCGACGTTGGCCATGATCTGGCTCTGTGTGTTGTTGCTGGAAGACGACGAATTCCCACTGGTCTTTTTGCTGCTCTTTGGCTTCGTGGTGACGCCGGTGATTTCGTACGTCAATGCGCGCATGGCCGGGTTGACGGGACAGTTGGTCAGCTTCCCGCTGTTGCGCGAAGGCGCTTTTATCTTGAGCGGCTACAAGGGCATTGATATATGGTTCGCGCCTATTCCCTACGCCGACCACGGTCGGCGCGCTCAGCTCTTCCGCGAAGTAGAGCTGACCGGGACGCGCTTCTCGTCGATCATCAAGGCCGAGCTGTTGCTGTTGCCGCTGAGCTTGGTCTGCGGCTTTGTGTTTTGGTCGCTGGTCTGGCAGATGGAGCCCATTCCCTCGCCGACCTTCCAATACGCGCAGACGTATTGGCACCTCATCGCACTGCGCCAGTGTTTGTGGTACTCGGCGACGTTGGGTGGAGAGACGCTGTTTGAGGAGGCGATTAAGGGGTGGTGGATTACGGGGAGTTTTGTGCTGGCCGGGGGGATGTTTG
>JAPOYQ010000813.1 GCA_026706505.1 Gemmatimonadota bacterium | reverse complement strand
CTGCTTAGGCCTGGGAGTTTTTATCGCTTCCCCGGATTGAGTATGCGGCACACTCCACGTGCTCCAGTCATTGCCCGGTTCGAATGTGCTGGTGATATCGCCCCTTTTGGACTTAGGCAGCTTGTTGTAGCGCTTCTCGGTGACGACCTTGCCATTGGAATCGTGGTAGATTTTCTCTTCTATCAGCTCATTGCCCGTCCGGGTCTGCAGTTGGACTTGGGTGCCGGCCGGTGTATCCGCTTCCCACTCGACGGAAATCAGGTTTTTAGGTTCGTTAAATTGGATTAGATCCGAGGTCAGCGATACTTCCGCCACAAAGCCCTCTCCATAGAGCATCACTTCCGTAAAAGCTATGTAGCTGAGCGAACTCAATGGATTCTGGAACGGCGAACGGATAAAGCGGATTTTGGAAGGCTCAATCTGAATTTCGCGAAATCGCAAGCCGCGGGAAGAGGTATGGCCAAAAGCGTCCCTAGAGGTACTTTGACCCACCCGAGTCCATTTGATGCTGCCGTCTGGTGCCCGGGTACCATCGGAAACATCGACGTAAAGTTCGTTGATCGGCGAGGCTCCGTCGGTGATAAAATGCATGGTATCGACCCAGAATAGAGCCCCTAAATCTTCGAAGTAATCATAGTCGCGATAGCCGAAAATCGACCCATTAACACCCGTGCTGTAGTTGCCGTCGCTAACTGCAGTACCAATGTCTTTAATGCCGCCATTGGTCTCGATCGTCACCTGTCCTCCTCGCTCCACCACACCCATGTTGACATTGTCTCCCTCCGTCACGACCTCGATCTCGGCGATTCTGGGAATTTCTCTCCGGTAGTAGCGGATCGGGCCTTGGCGTTCGGGATTAATGCTGTCGTATTCCTCTTGTGAAATTAGAGTTTCCCGGCCGGACCGCTCTTTCCGGTAGAATTCGATAGCGCCTTGCTGGTGTGCCAGCAGATTCCCGTATTCCTGTTCGGTCAATTCCTCAGCCTTGGTCGAATCACTATTGATGGCAATTATTAGAATGCGCTCGAGTGGATCGCCCCTGAAGAGCAGATCCGATCCTTCGGTCGGACGGGGTTCAAATTCGAATACGCGCTGTGTCTTGTTGGGTTTGTCGGTCCGGCCGATTTCCCAGAAGTTGGGGACGTTGGTCTTGGGCTCGTCCAGATAGTAGCCCGAAACCGAGCGCGGTGGGGGTTGCCGCCAGCCCAGCACCTTGAATTGCAGGAAGGGGTCTCCCTCGCCTTCTTGGGCAAAGCGTATGACGATTTTCTTGACGACTACTATGCGGCCAAGATTCACCTCTGCCCACCAATCCTCTAGAGGGCTTGCGGGATTGGGGCTCCACATGGTCTGCAGGTCGCCATCTATCAGGTTGTTCGCCGTATTGGTCCCAGAGCCTGCTATCACTCCCCCCTCGCCGGTAGTGGAAAATTGCGGCGCGTCCTGAGCCGCGTTGATCTCTTTCCGTATAAAGGAAGGTCGCACCGTATTGTCGGCCGTGGAAATATCCAGAAGACTCGACGCCCCTTTCCACACCTGCCAGTGGGCTGCTCGGTTAATCAGGACTTGATTCCCACGGATAGCATGGCCCTGTTGCGACCAGGCTTGAAGGGGAAAGATCAGCAGTGTACCGATCCACACCAAGCTGGAGATGCCCCACCGATAAGAGATCGAGTCAGCTACCATGATGCCCCTCCGGACTATGAACTTGTCGAGTGGTTAAACGGCTTTTAGATGCTAAAACACAAAGAGGGGATATCGAAATATCCCCTCTTTGTGTTCGAAAAACTGGAACTATTCTTCCAGCAGGTAATGGGACTTAATTCTGCCCCACGAGTCGTTTTCTACAGCGGTGGGAAACAGCTCTTCATCGACCTCTAGCAGTTCCATGTCACCCATGAGATTGGCATTGCGCCAGACATTGTGAACAGCCGGAAAATCGTAGGAGCCATCGTAGCGGTCGTCGGCCAAGTCGTAGTCCTTAGACAAGGATCCGACGTGGATGATATTGCCTACTTCCAAATCGACGATTGTGCTTTGTTCAGGACCATCCCAGCTCCAAGTTTCCCACGGGGTCATCATGATCTCGTAGGTATAAGTACCCGGACCACCAGTCTCGCCGGTGCGGGACCAGCCCACTTGGGCGTACTCGGGGAAGGGGATCTCGCGGCCAGTGGTTTCCCAGTCGGTCGCCTCGATGTACTTGAAAGCCCAGTACCCGTCGATGGGCGGCACGTGGATCTGCCACAGTTGGCCCGTGACGAAAAACAAATCCCGGCGCTCGTCCTCGGACAAATCGTTCCAATCGCCGTTAAACATATCGCCACCGCTGTGATCGGCGTCGAGCACGAAGTGCCAGTCGTCATCCCAGTTGAAAACAGTGGGATCGTCGCGGCTGTTGTGGAGATGCTCATCAACCACAAAGGCAAACGAGAAAACCCGATTCATTTCCTCGTTCCAGGCCCACATGCTTCTGGCGTTGAAATCCGACAGCTCGCCGCTGTCATCTCCGCGCACAGTTTCTACGATGTGGCCTCCTTCCACCGAGATCTCGAAGATATCTGGGTCTATCATGTCCCAGTCGCTTAGATCGCCGTCGATGGCGGGCACGGCGTGAAGCGGGAACTGAAAGGCGAAGTAAACCTCGCCAGGCAGTTCGTGAGCCGAGCCGATACTAGTGCCGGCGACCACGAGTGCTAAAACCATAAAGCAACGAATCAGTTTCATTACCTTAACCTCCTGTTAGGTATTGGATTGAAAAGCCGATTCATCTGTCTGCTCAATTGTGCATCTACAGCATTTACTTCTAGATAAGACCTCCTTTCTCCTAGCTGATGAAATGTTCTGCGGATACTTAATCCGGTAATATACGAGCAAAAAGTCTAAGTAGAAAGAAAAATTTCAACCTTCTCCCTCCAACTGCTGTATTCGGCCCGCCGATGGATGATTGGGCGCTAACTCTACCCCCTTCTGCCAGTACGCACGGGCCTGCTGACGTCGTTCCAAGCGCCACAGGGCACGGCCTAGATTGAAGTAAGCCGGGGCAAAATCTGGGTGCAACGCGACCAGTTCTTCCCAAGTTTCCACGGCTTTTTCCAGCTCTCCCAAGGAGGCGTACGCCACTCCGAGTTCGTTGTACGCCTCTCGGTACGCCGGCTTCAGCGCTGTGGCCTGCTCCAAAAAGCGCACCGCTTGCTCCAATTGTCCCACTTGAGCATAGGTTCGCCCCAACTGGGTGTAGAGATAGCGTCCCACTTCTAGGCCAACCAATTCCTCGGGCACAGGCGCAATTTCCAAGGCTCGGTGGTACGCCTGCAAGGCACCCGTCCAATCTCTTTCGGCCCTAGCTTGGTGACCGCGCAAAACCCAGTGCAGTGCCTCAAAGTAGGAATGGGTCTCTATCCGCACCGAGTCTCCACTCACAGAGAGTGTGTCTATCCAGACGACAGGTCCTGTCTTTTATACTTGGGCAAATCCCGCAATCGGCAAAAAGTACCAGTCCATGTGGTCGAAAATAGCCGCTTCCACCCGACCTGGTGAAAAGACTTCCCGCCATTGGCTCGTCTCTAGGAGGGGTTGGAAAGCGGGCGGTATATCCTCGTCGGGGCACACTGGATGCTGATAGTGGACGATGACGACCGGGGCACTAGCGCTGTCCTGGGATGTCGACTTTACCTTCTCCACCCGCGTCTCCAGGTACAGGGGCGGCAGATCATCGCGCTGGGCCAGTAGCGCGTACGCCCGCAGCAACGCTTCGCTGCCGTAGCTCTGCAGGTAGTGAGTCTGCCGCATCTGCACGCGTTCGGGTGTCAGCACTTGGATTTGGCCGCACTCCGAGGGCAATTGGAGCAGGTGCTGGTGCTGGGGAAGGTGAGTCTGGAGCCAGACCTGAGCCTCTATGCGGGTATCTTGGCCGCTGAGTAGGGATCTAGTGCGGAGCGAGGCGTACAGGGGCTCGGCCACCAGGGTCAGGGTGACCAAGCCACCCACCAGAGGGTACTTCCATCCCATCCCGACCAAACGTCCGATGAGCAGGGCCAGTAGGGGAGCAAGGGGTAGGGCATAGCGCATAAAAGTGGAGCCAGCAAGCGCGAGGACTGCGGCCAGGGGGACGATGCCAGCCAGCAAGACGAGTTCCTGCCACTGCCACTGGCGAACGCTCCAGAGCAGGGACAGGGCTACGGCCACGGCAGCCAC
>JAPOYQ010000787.1 GCA_026706505.1 Gemmatimonadota bacterium | reverse complement strand
AGAGCAGTTTCACCCCCAGGAGCCGTTCGATTGGCTCTTTGCTAACCCCCCTTTCGTTCCCACTCCTCCCAAAGTTCCAGGCGTCCTTCATTCAGCGGCTGGGCCGGATGGGAATCGTTTAGCAGAAGTCCTAATACGACGGATTCCACAATTACTTCACACCACAGGCGAAGCCTTAATCTATCTCCTGCAATTGGAAGTAGATGGACGCCCATTAGCATCCTTCGCTTGCGAGGAATTTTTGCCAGACCGGTCCGTCGAATTTACGAAAGGCTGGCAATATCAACTTCCCTTCGAGAGCCTAGTTGCAGCCTACCGAGACCAACTCCCCGAACAAAAATCCGCGATTGACGATTGGTCTTCTTCTATATCGGAAAAATGGGGAGCAGAGCTAATCATAGATTCGTATGTGATCCATATTGGGCCTTTGGGAGCGCAGCCTGGAATACGCATCCGCAACTATGACGGAACAAAGTATGGCAGTGGTTTCTTTAATTCTCGTGATTCTTTGCAAGGGGTTGTTGCGGAGAATTTAATTTGAGAGAGAACGTCACTCTTTCTATAAAAGCGCGATGTACGCTGCGGCGCATCTTGCGCCTATGTCTAACCCCGCGCCTCAGTCGTGCTCAATCGCGCTCGAAATACGGTGCGAGTTCGTCTTTCAATAGCCTTTCGATACTCGGCTCAATTTTCCAAAAATCGGTGAGGGCCTTGTACTGAGCTATGGCCGACCGATTTCCCGGATTCGAGGTTCTCTCGGCGCGGATCATCAGATTCTTGGGCGTGTGTTTCGAGTCTATGAATTGGACCACATCTGTGCGGTAGCCCAAAATGCGCAGTATTTGTGCGCGACAGGCGTCCGTCAGGATATCGGCGGTTCTCTGCTTTAAAATGCCGTGTTTCAGCACCGGCTCAAACGGAGAAGCTTCAATCTGGGGACGCAATTCGTGCTGGCAGCAGGGGGCCGCGAGAATGATGGGGCTCTGCCAGACTACTCCCTGTGCAATCGCCTCATCGGTCGCAGTGTCGCACGCGTGTAGGCTTAGGACGATATCTGGAGCGACCTCAGCCGCATAATCGGCGATCCGGGCCTGGAAAAACTCCAGCCCGCTCCAGCCTAGGGAATCGCACAACTCGTTGCATTGCTCAATGAGTTCGACTTCTCTATCAATCCCAATGACCCGGACCGATACGCCTTGAATGTGATGCAGATAGTGGTACCCGGCAAAGGTTAGATAGGCATTCCCACAGCCGCAGTCGACAATCGTCAGCTCTCGGCCGGAGAGACCACTCCTCGCAATGGCCTGACTCATGAGCCTGATGAACTCGTTGATCTGGCGGAATTTGTTCTGCATGGTGGGCTTTACCTCGCCAGACGAATCCATGATGCCAATGCCCTGGAGAAATCGATCTGGAGTATCCCGGGGAATCGGATAACCTTTGACGCGGTTGTGTGCCAGATGTGGCCGCGGTTCAGTTCGGGAAGGTCTAGCTTTGGTGAGTAGCACTTTCCCCTTTTTGGTGATGCGTATATGGAGGTCGCCGCTCGTCGTCTGCACGTGGATGAGGCGAAACGGCATGGAGAGCAAGGCTTCGAGTCTTTGGGGAAACTCTGCGCCGCTGTAGTTCTTCGTTAGCCCCTTTTTGCTTTCGTAGTAGATAAATTGGTAGTGCCTTTCACCTTTCAACTCGACAGGGCGTACCACGGCCTTGGTCCAAGGGATGAACTCGCCTCGAATCCCGCCACTCATAGTCAGTCTGAGGAAGATTTCCCCGCAGGAAACAGCCACTCTTACCATCGTCTTGTAGTCCCTGCCGCGTCCAGCAGTCTCGGTGGCCATAGTTCCGCAATTCCCAATGCAGGTGAAATGATGCCACAAATTACGCCAAATGGGGACTTTATCAAGTACTGGCTAGGCCGCTCAATGCGTCGTTGATTCAAGGTGCCGCACCATCGGCTCAATACCCGCTAGTTCTAGAGCTTGACACCTGCCAGATTATATCAAACACTAGAGCACCTATTTTCCGCAAACCGGAGCCGCCCATGACATCCAATACCGCTACCGTCCATCGGCGACGCGAACACGCGCGCTACGGGGCCGCATCCCAGCAGGAGTTCGACGGACCGCTGCCCCAGCCCTTTCCCCGCGAGATCGGCCCGCGAGCCATGGAGTACCTAGCTGAGGTCGTCGATTCCGGTCTCACCTGCGACATGGTGGGCCGGTTCGAGCAAGCCTTCGCCGAGGCCCATGGCGTCGCGCACTGTATCGCCACGCCGGGCTGCACGCCAGCCTTAGCTGTGCTAGCTGCGGCCTTCGACTTCGAACCCGGCGACGAAATCGTAGTCAGCTCAGTCAGCGACTACGGCACCGTGCAGGGCCTGATCAGCGCCGGTTACATCCCCGTGTTCGCCGACGCCGCACCCGGCACAATCAACGTCAGCGCCGAGACTATTGAGGCGTGCATTTCCGAGCGCACGCGGGCGATCCTCGTCGTGCATCTGACCGGCCTGATCTGCGACATGGACGCCATCAACAAAGTTGCCGTGCGTCACGGCCTAGTAGTCTACGAAGACGCCTGCCAAGCGGTCTTTGGCCGCTACAAGGGCCGCTATGCCGGCACCCTATCGACGGCGGGTGCCTTTTCCTTTGATGCGGAAAAAACCATGGGCTCCGACGTGGGCGGCTGCATCCTCACCAACGACGACGAGCTGGCCGAGCGGGCGCGCTTCGTCGGCCAAAGTCGCGGCGGGGAGATGGTCGAACACTTCGGCCGCGTACACACGGTCAACGGCTTCGCCCATCGCATGACCCAGTCAACAGCGGCGATCTGCCTAGCCCAGGTAGAAATCATCCACTCCCAGGTAGAGCACCGCGATCGCATGATCCGTCTGTTAAGCGCGCTCCTCGATGAAATCCCAGGCGTCTCATCATTGCCTATCCCACCGGAGACCGAGGTGTACTCGTGCTGGATGGCGGGGTTCACCATCAACCCAGAGCAGTTCCGATGTGACGCTGAAGAGTTCGGCGCGCAGGTAGCAGCCGCCGGCATCCCAGGAGCGAGCCAAGCGCGCTACTATCTGCTGCCAGCGGCCTTACCCTATCTCACCGAAGCAGCCGAGCGGCAGCGCTTCCCGTACTCGCAACCACCGGCGTCGCGCACCTACCGCTACGACGCAACGTGCTGTCCGAACGCGCACGAGCTGCTAGAGCGTTTCATCCGCTGGAGCACCTTCTGCGATAAGTACGAGCCCCACCACTGCGAGCAGGTGGCCGCGATCGTGCGCCGCGTTGCCGACGAGTACCGGCTATGACAGAGAACGCGCTACAACTCGACGCCCGTTACTACCGGGCCTTGCCGATTGACCGCCCAGAATACGAACAGGTCACCCTGTCGCTGCCAGTGGACAAGACAGCCCTAGTGGGTATGCACTGCTGGAACATCGGCTGCCCCGACGGGCCGCCCGTGGACGTCGACTACTGCGTCGGCATGGGTTGGCCTCAGTCAACGGAGGAGGCCGGGCGCATCATGGCCGAGGTCATCCGCCCGGCCATGGACGCGGCCCGCGCAATTGGGATGCCGGTCTGCCACGTCGAAACGGACTGGATGGACCACCAGTATCCCCACATCGAGTCGCGGCGCTCGGAAGAGTCGGCATCTGTGCACCCACACCAACAGGAGATGCTCGAACGAGCCCACGGCGTCAGCTACATGGAGCGCTCACCGCTGGCGCAAATGCGGCGCGCCGAAATCGTCTCCCCGGTCGGAGACGAGCCCCTCTTTTTCTACTCCGACGTGCTGGACGAATACCTGCGCAGCCGCGGCGTGGATACGCTCATCTACATGGGATTCGCAGCCGACATGTGCCTACTCGGTGCCGAAGGAGGAGCGCGGCCCATGCTGGCGCGCGGCTATCGCTGCGTAGTGATGCGCGATGCGACCGTCGGGGTGGAGACGCCAGCGTCGTTCCCGCAGCGATTATCGACCAACTACGCCCTCCACATCTTCGAGTGGAGCTTGGGCTTCGGCTGCACCTTCGCGCAATTCCAACAGGCCATCGATCAGATGAAAGGTAAGCAGTCATGAGCTTGAGCATCTGTCCGTGGAAGTACGGCAAGCGCTGGGTTTACTCCATCACCTACGACGAGGCCCTAGCCGACCTGTACCGCTTCGCCATCCCCATGCACGAGGAGTACGCCATC
>JAPOYQ010000450.1 GCA_026706505.1 Gemmatimonadota bacterium | reverse complement strand
GAGAAAATTTTTCGCCCTGTTGGCGTTTTTCGTCGGCATTAGCACTGTGTATGCGCTCGCCGAGCGACAGGCGCAGAGGATGCAGGCGATAGAGGCAGAGCTGAGTATTGACTGGGATGCGGTGGTTGACGACCCAGCCGAGCGGCTCGAGATCTCTTGGATGAGCATCCCGCGCTTTCCCACTGCGCGCGAGGGAACTTGGATCGAAAAGCGGCTCGAAGCGCGGTTCAACGTCGATTTCAAGCCGCTGTTTACTAGTCATTTTGCCTATATGCGACGCCGGCCGCTGGTCTTTGCCGGCGGCAATGTGCCCGATTTGTTCTACGCCGGCGATCCGGTCGTGGTGCAAAAGGACGCCCACCACGGCTATGCGCTGCCCATTCCCTACGGGGTCATCCAAAAACACGCGCCCAACTACGTGCGCTATCTCAACGAGTATGCGCCCTCGGCGTGGCTCTACGCCTACTGGAAGGGGGCCAACTACGGCATCCCCACTTGGGGTAGCAGTCTCGGCTATCCTGTGCCGGGGATCTGGAGGATGGACTGGCTACGCAACGTCGGCATCGACAAGGTGCCGGAGACCCTCGACGAGATGTACACGGCGCTGTGGAAGTTTCGCCACGAGGATCCGGATGGTAATGGGATACAAGACACCTATGGCATGTGTCCCAACGCGCAGGCTTGGTTCAATGTCTTCGGCGCGGTCTTTGGGGCCTACGGGATCGTCCCGCATGGCTGGATGCTGCGCGATGGCGCGGTCGTGTGGGGCGGGACTCGGCCCGAGGTCAAAGAGATTCTAGGGCTTTTGCGCAAGTGGTACGCCGATGGGCTGATTGACCCCGACTTTGCGATTGGCCAAATCAAGAGCAGTCCAATACCCTACCAGAAATTCGTCAGCGGCAAGACGGGGTATCTCTTTAGTCAGGGCGGCTATAGCAGCTTTGACAAGTACAACAAGGCATCGCTGGTATCGGTCATTGCCGAGTTGCAGCCGGGTGCCGAGGTGGTGGTCGGGCCGTTTCCGGCTGGCCCGGAGGGCATCCGAGGGGGACGGGTGTGGAGCACGGCCGCCCATGTCTTTGTCTTCGGCAAGCAGGTAGCGGCAGCGCCTGAGAAAGTGGTGCGGATGCTCAAAATTTTCGAGGCGCTAGCTGTTGAGGAAAAGCTCTTTGTGGAGGTGCGGATGGGCCAGCGGGGCGTGCATTGGGAGTTCGACGCCGAGCGCGGCCTGTACCATCTGCCGCCCTACGACGACCGCAACGTTGCCAGCAAGCATCTGACCGTGTTGAACGTCGATGGCCCGGGCGGCTTTTTCGCACCCTGCGGGGTCCGGCCCGCCATTGCCGATAAGTACCTGCCAACGGCGATGCTGCAACACCGCGAGCGCTATCAGCGCACCGAGTGGGCACAGGCTGGCCTGTTTGGCAAGCCGGACGTGGTGCCCTCGTCGATCAAGCACTTGCGCGATCTGCGCAATTTGCAGATGACGGTTTACGCCGAAATCGTCCGCGGCGAGCGCGATCTCGACTATTTCGACGATTTTGTGGCCGAATGGACGGAACGGGGTGGGGCGGAGATGACCCAAGAGGCGCGGGAAATCTACAAGGTGCGCGAGGAGATTTACAGAAAGGTAGGAGTGGTGCAGTAGAGACGCGCCTAGACCATGTGGCCGTGCCGTCCTCGCATGTAGAAGGTGCCCTCCTGGTTCATACCGGCGAATTTCCACGTGCCGGGGTTGATGGGCCAAGGCAGGACATCGGCGCGACCTGCCCATTCGCGGTAGCGCTGCTCCATTTCCCTAACTCTGGCCTTTTCTCGCTCCGCTAGGTCATTGAGTTCAGTGCGATCTTCGTCCATGTTGTAGAGCTCCCAGCCGCCTTGGCCGCTGGTTTCGCAGACTAGTTTCCACGGCCCGATGCGGATGGCGGCATTGCCCTCGTGCTCCCAGTACATAGGCTTTTCGCGCGACCACTCGCGGCCTTCGAGAAGCGAGAGGAAGCTCTCGCCTTCGAGAGGGGTAATGGTGTGGCCGTCGTATTCGGTGGGATAGGAAGCGTCGGCTGCGTCGATGAGGGTGGCGGTGATGTCGATGATTTGGACCGGGGCGTGCGCGAGGTCGGGTTGTTTGATGGTGGCAGGCCAGCGGACGATGCAGGGAGTGGCGATGCCGCCTTCGTGGACCCAGCGCTTATAGCGACGGAAGGGGGTGGTGCTGACATTGGCCCAGGGCACGTCGTAGCTCATGTACGTGTCAGCGGCTCCAGGCATCAGACCGGGGATGTTGCCCATTTGCACGGGCCGCCCGTCGTGGGTGGTGAGGCCCTGTAAAAAGACCCAGTCGATGCGATTGCCATCCTCGCACAAGAATTCAGCACAGCCGCCGTTGTCCGAGAGGAAAACGACCAACGTATTGTCCTCTAGATCGAGTTCGCGGAGTTTGGCGAGGATGCGGCCGATGCCTTGGTCCATGCGATCGACCTGAGCCGCGTACACGGCCATGCGCCGGTCTTCCCAATCTGGGTCGACCACTTCATTCCAAGGAGGTGCGTCTTCGTCGCGGGGCGATATGTCCCAGTGCGAGCTGACGACTTCCATGTCTTTGAGCGCTTCGTGGCGGGCAGTGCGCGCTGCGTCCCAGCCGCCTTTGTGGTACTGACCTTGATAGCGGGCGATGTCTTCCTCAAAGGCGTGGAGCGGCCAGTGCGGTGCCGTGTACGCAACGTACATGAAAAAGGGTTGGTCGGCGCTTTCGGAGATGAAGTCAACGGCGTGGTCGGAGATGGCGTCGGTGAGGTAGAAGTCGGTGGGATTGGCGGCGATAGGTTCGCCGTCGAGGGTGCAGGTGCGCCCGCCGAAGTAGCCGCTGTTTCTACCGAGGCCAAAGAGGCGGTCGAAGCCGTGCTGCATCTCGGGAGGGATGTCAGCTCTGTCGGGTCTTTTGCCACAGTGCCACTTACCCGACATTAGGGTGCGATAGCCGCGCTCCTTGAGCACTTGGGCGATGGTGACGGCCGAGTGGCGTAGGTAGCCGCCATAACCAGGAGCGTTGGGGATGCCGCCGGCCATGTGGCCGATGCCGGCTTGGTGTGGATAGAGACCGGTCAGCAGGGCCGCGCGCGAGGGGCAGCAGCGGGCGAAATTGTACATCTGCGAGAAGCGCAAGCCCTCGGCGGCGAGGCCGTCTAGGTTGGGGGTGCGGATTTCAGAGCCGTAGCAGCCGAGGTCGGAATAGCCCATGTCGTCGGCGAGGATGAGGACGATGTTGGGGCGTTGAGAAGCGGTGGTCATGGAGGAACTCCTTCTGTGCAAATTAGGAATTAGGAATTACGAACTAAATTAATAATTCTCAAAAAGAAAGAAGATGTTTTATGGCTACAGTTGACACTATAGCGCATGGATTGACCGCGGAGGAACGTGCAAAATATGCAAGAGATGGGTTCTTTATTCGCTCAGATGCCTTCGACATTTATGAGATTGATGCACTGCGCGACAGAATCGAAGATCTCGTAGAACTCATCGAGACCTCTGACGTGTTGACAGAGAAAGAGAAGCAAGCAATTCTGAAACGCAATGCCGGAACAGATGCGACTTCTGGACCTGCATCGTTAAACGGCATAACGCGACTTCACAGGTTCAGTGCATTCGTGCGATCCCACATTCGCGACCCAAGGCGACTGGATGCGGTAGCAGAGATCGTAGGATCGGATCTGTTCTGCCCAAACGATCTGTATTTTTTTAAACCTCCGGGCACCGGGCGGCCTATTGCGTGGCATCAGGACTCGTGGTATTTCCGCAATATATATGTCAGCAGCATCGGCGACGCCATAGACCAATCGACGATTGGAACTTGGCTGGCATTGGACGATGCGGATGAAGCAAATGGATGCTTGTGGGTGATCCCCGGCAGTCATCGCCTGGGCGTGATAGATCACAGTCAGGTCGAGAGCGATGATTATTTATTGCAAAAAAGAGTGACCGTGTCCGACGAGATGGAAGAACAGGCCATGCCAGTAGAAGTGCCAAAGGGCGCACTGGTATTTTTCAACAATGCACTATTGCACCGCAGCACACCCAACAGATCAGATCGGTTTCGGCGGGCCTATATCGTGCATTACATGAAAGCGACAATTCAGCATACCGGAAACAGACCAAGGATTCCCGAAGGCACGGAGCACTGGGGTTCTCCTGAGATGTACATCTGCGGACGACAATTGCCTGGGTGTGTA
>JAPOYQ010000795.1 GCA_026706505.1 Gemmatimonadota bacterium | reverse complement strand
CCTTGATCGTCTTCGAGCCGACTTCGTTCGCGGCATGACCAACGGCTATACGGTGTTCAGGGATTACGCTTTCCGTAAGTGGCCACGAGGCGAGGCCCGGAAGAATCCGATCAACCGCGCGTTGTTCGATAGCTGGGGAACAGTGCTGGCCGACTACGATGAGAACGCCGTTCGAGGGGTGGCGAAGGAGCTGTCCAAGCGTGCGAGAAACATGATGAGGCACGATAGCGAGTTCCTCAATTCGATTAGCGGCAGCACGGGTGACATCCGCAACGTCCGGACCCGGTTCAATAAAGTCCGAGAAACGGTCGAGGAATTGCTCCCGTGATAGCGGAGATCGGTTTGAAGAATTTCAAGTGTTTTCGCGACTTGACCTTGAAAACAGCGAATCTCACGGTCTTGACGGGTGCCAACGGCGCTGGCAAGACTTCGGTTCTTCACTCGCTCTTGCTAGCCCGGCAGATGGCTAGGCAATCCGGCAGAAGACATGTCGAGTTTAACGGCGTTGACACTTTGGAGTTGGGTGGACCCGATGACGTTATTCATCGCGAGGCTGGCGACGACCCAGCGGCTGTTGAAGTCGTCGATACCCAAGGCAGTCGTCGGCGCTGGTCGTTTCGGGCGGCGGACGCTAGCGATGCTCGGACACTGAACGCCGTTGTGGTTGAAAGGCCCGATGAATACACGGGGGCGCTGGATGGACATGCGCCGCAATTTTGCTATCTGTGCGCGGAGCGTCTGGGTCCGCGCGACGTGCTCGGCGCGAGTGCCGCAGACATCGCCGAACTCGATGTCGGTTCTCGTGGCGAGTTTGTGGCGCAGGTTCTGGCATCATTCGACCGGTCACGCGTCAGAACCGGTCGGGCGGAGAGTTCCACGGTCGAGACGCAGATCTTCAGTCTGCGGCATCAGACTGAGAGATGGATGAGCGAAATCGTCCGTCCGATCCAAATAGATGCCGAATGGTTTCCAAACACGTCGGTTACGCGCCTGCGTTTTACAGCTCCGGGTGTTCGGTCCGAATGGACGCGAGCGCCCAACGCTGGCTTCGGCATCTCCTATGCGCTGCCCATTGTCGTCGCGGCGTTGCGCGCAGAAGTTGGTGGGCTGCTCTTGGTGGAAAATCCAGAAGCACATTTGCATCCGGCGGGTCAGTCAAAGATCGGAGGATTTCTTGCGCAGGTCGCGGCAGATGGCGTTCAGATTTTTCTCGAGACTCACAGTGATCACGTACTCAACGGCATTCGAGTAGCGGTGGCAGAAGGCCGCGCCGCGCTGCGCTCGGAGCAGGTTGCAATCCATTTCTTTCACGCCGAAGACGATGGGAGCCCTGTCCTCCAATCGATGGAACTGGCGCAAACTGGCCAACTCTCCGCTTGGCCCTCCGGTTTTTTCGATCAGGCGCAAGTCGATCTCGCAGCGCTGGCATCCGAACAAAGACGCAACCGATGACTGTCCGGTTTGTGCTCGAAGAGTCGTCTTGGGCGACTGCGACCCAGGTGGATGTAGAGGTTCTGTCAGAGGCAATTCACCAGTTGCTCGATAGGCTTGATGTGGCCCGCAAAAGAGATGAAGTCGTCGTCAAGCACGTGGATTACTACGAGACGGATCTCGGCGATGGAATTCGGCTCTTCTCTGTTCTTTTCGAACCGAACTGTCTTGTGCCACTCGATCATGATCTTGCTCAACGCCTCATGCGCACTCTCGATCAAGTAATTCAATTCGACGATGCCGACCTTTCGGAGTACGACGCTGAATTCGAGGGTCGCCTCCGGCTCGCCCCGGGGGCCGCATGGGCGCACGCCTGCTGCTCGGAGGGGCGCCAGATAGCCGTTCTGCCGTTACCGCTCGATGACGTACCGGGAGGGCGGATACCTGTCACCGTTGCCGACGCCATTGTCGGGATTTTCTTTGTGCTCGCGGAATCCCACCATGTTGCATTCTTTCGGGCGGTCATCGCGCTGGAAAAAGCGGATGAGGCGATGTTCGAGCGTCTTGCGACGTCGGCCTTTCCGGCACTTGAGTGGGCCGATGGAATATGGAATGGTCTCGGGGACTTCAGCCGCCCGTACATTGCGGTCCGGGATGAACTCATCCGGCATTTGGGCGGTTTGAGCGATTACGGCGCGAATTGTTTCCACCAGTACCTAGCCGATGGCCCTGATGAGTTGCCGAGAGTCTTGTCAACCCGTGTCGGTGCTGAAACCTCGGATGAGAATGGTGTTACTAAGAGACATAAGCCGTCTGAGCAGGACCGAACCCGGCCTCATCGTGGCGTCAACAAAGTGTTCTGGTGGCATGTAAAGCTGCGGCCGAATGTGGACCGGGTTTATTTCCTGTATGAGCCGCCGTCAATGAACCCGCCCATTCCAGAACCTGGCCGCATTGTCGTTGGCCGGTTCACGGACCACTGCGTCTTGCCGCGTTGAGCCTTCTTGCAATGTATCGCAAAGCGCCCCGCTGTCTTTGCCGCCGATTTCGCTCCATAGGCGAGGTGTCGTCGGATTTAGCGGCGGTTTAGGCTGCTAGTGATGTCCCGCCCTTGAATGTTAAAGAGCCGCCAAACGAGGCGTTGAAAAGAACGCACAGTATCGCGACAGCCCAAACGTCTTCTTCCAAGAGAAAAGCCGGTCGGCCGCTGGCTTCCTGCGCCGCCGCGAGTGCCGCCCGGCGGTATGCCGCCGACAAAGATTGGAATGCCGCGTCATCCATTTGCGACCACTTTGCTCACCTGCTCCGCCATCCACTGCGGCATGGTTGCTCGAGCGTCGGCCAGTTCGCCCACTTCTTGGGGTGACAGGCCGGGCAGAACCGTCTCTAGCCCTTTCAGCAGCTCCTCCGGCCCGAGCCACGCCATCGCTCGGATAACTTCGCCGGCACGGCGGTTCGGAGCCACGAGTTGCCATCGCGGCGCATGGCGAAGCTCGACCGTTAGGCTGCCGAATTGCAACCGGCGCGACGGTCCCGAGGTCAAGTACACAGGTCGTACTGGCATCTGCGTCGTCAGCCCGAGCACATGCGCCGCAGCACCGCCGGAGGGAACGATGGTTTCGCCCCACAGGCCGGCGAGCGCATCGACGGCCTTGCTCACGCTGGGCGCACAGGGGCCGAAGCGGGTCTCGACGGGCCTCATGTAAACGCCTTGGCAGACGCGCAGCAGGCCCCCGGACCGCGCAAGGCGTGACAGGGCTTGATCCACTGCCGCCCGATTGCCGAGATGCAGCAACGCGCCAGCGCAGATTGGGCTGGCCTCCGCAAGCGAGCGGGCGTGCTGCAAGATCCGTTTCGGCAGGCTTTCCATGGCGGGTCTGTATGTCAGAAATACTGCCTCAACACTGACAGAATTGCAGGCTCAGCGCAACCTTTGCTCTTCTATGGAACTTGTGAATCGAAGCGAGGGCGGGAAGGTGCGAGATGTCTGCTTTTGCCGTGGGAAATCTCCCGCCAAGCGCGGCAATCTCGCACAAATCGTAACGTCGTTGTCTCGCAGATTTTCCTAGGATTCCGTGGCACGGTGGGCCTTCCGCAGCTACCCGAACAGCCCCGTGCCAGCCACCGTTCAGCATGCCCAAGGTCTTGTCCCGCCCCCACGGCGGACGTGGCGCTGTGCTATGGTGGGCGGCGCAAGGCAACGGCCCGCCCAAGGAGCATCACATGCCCACAGCCGAACCCCTTCCAGATCGCCGGGCCGCCCTTCGGGCGCCGCCCGCCAAGCCGCCCAGGCGGCAGACTCCCGCGCCCGTCGACTACCCTGAGTCTGACGGCAAGCCTATGGCCGAGACCCCCATCCACTGGCACGCCACGGTCGATTTCGCGCGCCCGCTCATGGACCGCTACGCGGTGCGCCCGGACGCCTACGTGGGCAGCGACATGCTCTGGTACTGGGAGAAGGGCAACAAGGCCAAGCGGGTGTCGCCGGACGTGTTCGTGGCCTTCGGGCCGGACAGGGAGCCGGAGCGGCGGGTCTGGAAAGTCTGGGAGGAGGGCGTGGCAGCGGACTTCGTGCTGGAGGTGACGTCGAGGAGCACGCGGCGCCGGGACGAGGGGTTCAAGGCGGAGTTGTACGAGAAGCTGGGCGTCACGGAGTACTGGCAGTTCGACCCCACTGAGGACTACCTTATCCCCAGCCTCAAGGGCCGCCGCCTCAATGCGGAAGGCGCCTACGAGCCAATCCCCCTTGAGCGGCGAGGCCGCCAACGGGCGGGCTTCTCGGAGGTTCTTGGCCTTGAGCTT
>JAPOYQ010000258.1 GCA_026706505.1 Gemmatimonadota bacterium | reverse complement strand
TCTCCTCTCCTTTCGCCATGAGAAACTCGGCAAAAGACATGGGCCGCATCCATTCAAACTCGACGCGGCCGACTGGAAAAGAGATTGCCTCTAGAGCAAATTCCAGCAGTGAACCAGCCGCTACCACGTGCAGTTCTGGCATTTGCTCGTAGAGGTAGCGCAGGGCCATAAGTGCTCGGGGACAGGCTTGGATTTCGTCAAAAAACAACAGCGTCTCGCCGGGAAGGATCCGCA
The DNA here is from genome assembly GCA_026706505.1 of Gemmatimonadota bacterium. Next base: position 4,023 of record JAPOYQ010000258.1, on the reverse strand, counting down.
TGCCCGCCTCGGCCTCCAGTTGCATCAGCACTGCTTCGGCGCGGAGGTCCTCGGCGAAGATGCGATGCAGGTTTCGGTCCATCTCGAAATCAAAGACGACTGTACGGACGAATTCGCGCTTCCCAAAGGCACAGATAGAATGCGTTTTTCCCACTTGACGCGCCCCGCGCACGATGAGCGGCTTGCGCCGCGGGCGGTTTTTCCAAGTGCTGAGCTTGTTGTCGATTAGGCGGTTCAATGTATTATTACAAGGTAATTTATCCACTTAAAATGTATTATTACAAGGTAATTTATCCTGTTGTGCCCCTTGAGGCCAACAATTTATTTCCTACTCAGAGGAACAGGTATGTCGATAATCACCGTCATTGGCCGCGGCCACTCGGGCACGCGCGCCATAGCACACACGCTCTATGCCAGCGGCGTTTTTATGGGCAGCACGCTCAATCGCTCGGGCGACAAGGTGCCGCCCCACGCGCTCTACGACGCCTGTCAGGTCATGGCCAAATACGTCAAGTGGAAAGGCGGCTTGGAGTGGGATTTCGACGATTTGCACGGCGCAAAAATCGACCCGGAATTCGAGGAGTTGATCGGCGAATATCTGCGAGACGTTGCGGCCGATCGCTCGGAGCACAAGGGTTGGAAGCTGCCGGAGACGACGTTGATTTACCCGTGGATTGTGCGGATGTTTCCCGACATCCACTACATTCACTGGATCCGCGACCCGCGCGACAGCATCATCGGCGCTCACAAGACCGATGACCTAGCGGATTTCGGCGTTGAGTACGAGCGCACGGACGACATTCGGAGGCGACGGGCCATTTCGTGGAAGTACCAATACGAGCTGATGAAGGCCACGCCCAAACCAAAGAAGTGGATGTTGGTGCGGTTCGAGGATTTCGTGCTGAAGCAGGAAGAGGTATTGCGGAAACTGGAGGCGTTTTTGGGGTTTGAGTTGGGCCGGATCGTGGTGCGGCCGGAGTCGATTGGGCGGTGGAAAACGGACCAGGAGCAGCACATGTTTGACTTTTTTAAAGATGCCATGGACGAAAACGGATACGGAGAGATGCCATGAAAATCAGTTTTACGACGTTGGGCTGTCCAGACTGGGACTTGGATACCATTTGCCGCCGGGGCTGCGAATACGGCTACGAGGGCGTCGATTTCCGCGGGTTGCAGGAGACGATGGACATTACCCAATTGCCGGCCTTCACCAGCGGGGCTGCCCAGACTCGACGCCAGCTAGCAGATGCTGGCATGGAGGTGTCGGGGATCAGTTCCAGCATCCGGGTTTGCGTGCCGGAGAAGTTGGAGGAGAACGTAGAGGAGGCGCGGCGCTCGATCCCGGTGGCCAATGCGTTGGGCTGCGACTCCATCCGGGTTTTTGGCGGCGGCGATTCCAAGACCTATTCCAAGGAGCAGCTAGCCGACATCGGGCGGGAGACGATGGAACAGATCCTCGCATTGGATGGTGCCTGCGAGCTCAGGTGGCTTTTCGAGACCCACGACGAGTGGATCAAGGCGGTGGAGTGCAAGCTGCTGCTCGACCGCATTCCCAACGAGGCGTTCGGCGTGCTCTGGGACATGGGCCATACGGCGCGGGTGGGCGAGGAGTCGCCGGAGCAGACCTATCAGGCGGTGGGGCCGCGCATCGGTTATACCCACGTCAAAGACGCCGTCTATGATCCCGAGCACGCCGAGGCGATGAAGGATGGTTGGCGCTACGTGCCGCCGGGCGCGGGCCAGTTGCCCTTAGAAGAGGCGATAGCTCTGCTCAAAGGGCACGGATACGACGGCTGGCTTATGTTCGAGCACGAGAAGCGCTGGCACCCCGAACTAGCGGCTCCAGAGGATATATTTCCGATTTTTCCGACTTGGGTCAGACCGTTGCTCGGTTAGCCGGCCCATGCAGCTACACTATCCCGAGATCGCCCTGCACGTGCCGTCTCTGCTCTTGCCGAGGGCAGACATTCCCCTAGAAACGTGGTCGGTCATTGCCTGTGATCAGTACACCTCGCAGCCCGAATACTGGGAGCAAGTGCGGCGGATTGTCGGGGACGATCCTTCGACGCTACAGCTAATTTTTCCCGAAGCATATCTCGGGGAAACTTGCCGCGAACAGACCATTGCCGGCATTAACCAGCGGATGCAGGCGTATCTCAAAAGCGGCGTACTGGTGGAGCAACAGTCTGGTTTTATGCTAGTGGAGCGCGAGGTAGGACGCGCTGCGCCGCGCAAGGGGCTGGTCGTCGCCTTGGATTTGGAACAGTACGACTACCGCGACGGAGCGCAGAAGCTGATTCGCACGACCGAGGGCACGGATCAGAGTCGGCTGCCCCCGAGGATCCAAGTGCGGGAGAAGGCGTCGCTGGAAATCCCGCACATCATGGTGCTGATCGACGATCCGCAGCAGACGGTGATTGAGCCGCTTGGCGCAAAAGACCTGGAACTGGCCTACGATTTCGAGCTGATGCTAGGAGGCGGCAGGCTTAGAGGTTGGCACATCGACGATGGGGTGTTGATCGACGAAATCGCCGGGCATATCGCCCGCCTCGCGTGCGGCGAGCCGCCGATGATCTACGCGATGGGCGACGGCAATCACTCCTTCGCCACAGCGCGCGCCGTCTGGGAGCGGCTCAAGGCGCAAGCAGAGGACGAGCGCCAGATAATGAATCACCCGGCGCGCTACGCCTTGGCCGAACTAGTCAATGTCCACGACGAAGGCCTGGAGTTTGCGCCAATCCACCGGGTAGTTTTTGGCGTCGATGCAGCCGATCTCTTGCGGGCGATGGAGACGCACTGCACAGAGTGGGGTTTTAGCCGTCGGACCTTCGCGGGTCGGGACAGGTGGGAAGCTGCCTGTCGCGAAGCGGCCGTCGGTCCGGGGCACCACATTCCCTATATGAGCGGAACCGAGCGCGGCCTGTTGAGTATCGCCGAGCCTAGCTTCCAGCTCGAAGTGGCGTCCTTGCAGGCCTTTTTGGACCGCTATCTCGACGTGCATCCCCGTGCCCGTCTCGACTATATTCACGGCGAGGACGTGCTAGAGCAACTGGCTGCGGAGCCGGACAGCATCGGCTTCTTTCTGCCGACCATGGACAAGCGCGACTTGTTCAAAACGATCGTTATCGACGGGGCCACGCCGCGCAAGACGTTCTCGCTGGGCGAGGCTGCGGAGAAGCGGTACTACTTGGAGTGTCGGCGGCTGGTGCCGTGAGCAGCCCTACCCGGAGTAATCGTATTGCGGCCCCAATGCTGGGGCCGGACGGCTCCGATTGCGGCTGATGTAGTCGATTGGCCTACCCAGAGTAATCGTATTTCCGGTTGCGGCTGATGTAGTCGATTGGTCCATCGACAAATTCCGCTACGGTCTCCAACGCACTATCTGCAAACAGTTCTTCCGTCCCCTTAGGAAACAACAGCGGCTTCTTCGTGTGCCACCAGTGCGCCCAGTGGATCATGGCGATCATCGGGCGGGGTTGGTCGGTGAGGTTGGGCATGCCGCGATGCCAGAGGCGCATGTCGCGGATCAGCACGCTGCCGGCGGGCACGTTCGGCTGCAGGGGTTTGCACTCGGCGCGGAGGCGCTCTTCAATTGCGGGTGGCAGCTTGATGTCGCCATCGTCAATGGCGCGGGTGGTGTCTAGGTGGGTGCCGGGCCACAGTTCGGTGCTGCCGTTTGTGGGCGTGGCATTGACGACGGGCACGTTGACGACAATGCCATAGGCCGGCGTCGCCACCGCGAGATTGGGCCAGAGCTGACCCGCATCAACGTGGAGGGGTTGCTGAGTGGTGTTGGGCAGGCAGGTGTTGCCGCTGTAGAAGGCGTTTTTGACGCCCTCGCCGAGCACAGCGTGCGTTATTTCGACGACGAGGTCGTTGGCCAGCACGTCGCGGAAGAGGTACGGCGGAAAGGGCGGCGGGTCCTGTTGCAGGTGGCCGTTGTTGAACTGATAGGGGACGTCGTCGAGGGCGAGGATTTCTTCGACATCGGCGAGCATGCGCTCGCGCAGCATTTCGATATGG
>JAPOYQ010000310.1 GCA_026706505.1 Gemmatimonadota bacterium | reverse complement strand
ATGAGACCTACTTCCTCCTTCGTTGCTTCTCGTCAAGGAGTAAAAGGATCAGATTAATTAATATTATTTTGGAGTATAAAACATGAAGATAGGGTAGTCAACGTTAGCACTAACACAGCGTGGAATCTAGCACACTGCATCCAGAAGATGTGACGAGAGAGAAGGCCCGGTCCCTGACAGACCTCTTGAAGCCGACGATATGTATGGGTTGGCAAAGAGACCAATAAGCACGCCACCAAGGCGTTCAAGTTGGACGCACCACCTCCGGCAAGACGATTCGTAGCGGGCGGCAAGGACTGGTCGTCCGCATCCAAGCAACTCAGGCAGGCACCGCCGGCGACAAAGCGCAGCCCAGGACCGAAATCAAATGCGGATGCTGAACTGGCGTCGTCTCCTATACGTCGTGACGGCCCAGCGGATCGGCCAAAAGAAAACCCCAAGTCAGTGTATCCGACCTGGGGTTTAATTATTGGTAGCCCGTACGGGATTCGAACCCGTGTTACCGGCGTGAGAGGCCGGCGTCCTAGGCCTCTAGACGAACGGGCCAACGTTTGTTTTCAGCCTGACAGGCTTAAAAAAATAGAATTCTCCAACTGTATTGTCAAGGTGCCGCGGCAGAGCCGTTTGACAGTCGCAGACCGGCGTGGTACTCTTGCTCTGCAAGAGGAGACGGCCCGATGATCATCGAGTGGAATGCCCACATCTTCAGCCCCGACACCCAGCGCTATCCCTTGCATCCCAAGGCGACCTACCGGCCGGATGTTTCCGTGCATCCCCCAGACCCATTGGCAGCCTATTTGCAGCGCCTAGACGATGAGGGGATCGACCGGGCCGTCGTCGTCCATCCCGAGCCGTATGGGGACGACCACCGGCTGATACTCGAATGTCTAAAGCGCGAGCCAGAGCGTCTGCGGGGCACATCGCTGTTTTATCCCAAAGATCCAGACGCGCCCCAGAAGTTGGCCGATCTGGTCGCTCGCGAGCTCAAGATCATCGCCACGCGCTTTCACGCGTACCGAGACAGGGAGCTGTATTTCCACAGCTTCAACGACAAAGGGGTGCGCGCCCTGTGGGAAAAGGCGGTGGAACTGGGCTTGGTCGTCGAATTGCACATTGAGCCCAATTACGGTGCCCAAGTCGCCCAAGTTCTGCGCGACATTCCCCAGACCGTGGCACTGATCGACCACTTGGCCGAGCCGCATCAGGGCAGCGCAGTCGAATACGCCGACATACTGGATCTGAGCCGTGTTGACGCCGAAGTTTATATGAAGCTCTCTGGCTTCGGCCACTTCGCCCAAGACGCGCCGCTGTACGAAAGCGCCAAGCCCTTTACGCGGCGCGTGATCGAAGCCTTCGGGCCGGAGCGCATGGTCTGGGGCAGCGGCACGCCAGCAATCGTCGATGCGCATCTATCAGACTACGGAGAGGCCGAGCGGGCGCTAGTAAAAGGGGGCAACTTGTCCCGATGGTTTAACAAATAAGGAGCAACACGTGAACGAAATCGAAACCTTTGAATTCGACCGCCAGGGCTACATCGTCATTGAGAACCTGCTGAACGAGACCCAAGTGGCCGCGCTGGCTGCGGCCGTTGATGAGCTAGAAGAACACGCGCTCGCGCACGTCACCCAGCCGCCGCGCAAGCAAAGCGGCTGGGGAGCCAACTACCACGCCAATCCCGAGCGCGGCTATCACACCAACGGCGAGCGAGGCGAGGGCAAAACCCTCATGATCGAAGACTACTGGAACGCCAACCCGGCCTTCGACGTTTTGCTCGACCACCAGCCGACGATGAACTACATCCACGGCATCGTCAAACAGCGGCCGACGATCAACAATTCCGAAATCCGCATCCGCTACTACGGCAACGCCACCGGCTGCCACGGCGGCACCGCTTCAGCCAGCCAAAAATACCGCTACAGCTACACTGACCACGGCATCGACTGCATGATGGTGCGAATGGTCTATTTCATCCACGATTGCACCAACGAGCAGGGGGCCTTTTGCGTGGTGCCGGGGACGCACAAGACCAATCTGCCCTCGCCTCACAGCAACGACCCGGACGAAGACCCCGACATGATCGGTCTAGAGGTCAAGGCCGGTGACGCGGTCCTCTTCACCGAGAACTTGCGCCACGGCGGCTTCACCAACCGCTCTGAGCAGACGCGCAAGACCTTGCACGTGGGCTACGGACCGTACTGGATGATGTCACAAAACATCGCCACCATGGACGAAAAACAGCACATCACCCCGGAGACATTCGCCCGCCTCACAGAAACGCAGCGAGACTTGTTCCGAGCCTATCCACCCAATAGCTAAGTCGGAAATTCCTCGTAGTAGCGGTCAAAAGCCGCGGGCGTACCGCAGACGTAAAGAGCGTCCTCGGACTCGAGTACCAACGAAGCCGGGATCTCCATGATCACGTCGCCAGCCCGCTCGACAGCTACCACCGAGCAGCCCGTGCGCTCGCGGATGCGAGCGGCGAGCGGGTGGCGTCCGGCGAGGGGGCCGGGCCGGAGCTTGACCATCTTGATCCGAGGCTTGTGCGAAACCATCTCTCCGAGGACGTGGTGGACCAGCAACTGGCCGGCGACCTGGCTGACCGAGAGCGCAAAATCAGCGCCAGCGCGCTGCACCCGATCTGCGTTTTCAACGTGGGACACGCAGGCCAACAGGGGAATCTCCGGGATGTGATTGCGGACCACTGCTGCGGCAAACAGGGCGGCTCGGTCGCTGTCGAGGGCGAGAATGACGACCCGCGCCTCCGCAATGGTGGCGCGATCGAGCACGCGCACGTCGAGCACGTCGCCGACCACATCAACTCCGGCGCGTTCGACCTCATCGACGACCCGCACTTCCTCGCCTGCGGCGTGGAGGATCTCGACCAGCTTCTGCCCGACATCGGCAAAGCCAATCACCGCAATCGGCCCTTGCTGGGTAATCGGCCGGGACATGTCGTTTAACCGGTGAATGCTCCCGGGCGTGCCGACCGCCACCAGAATTGTTCCGGGTTCCAGCTTCTCCGCCGCGGCCGGCGGCGAGCCGAGCGCGTCGTCCGCCCACTGCCCGACGATGTGGGCACCAGTCCGCGTGTAGAGCTCGGTCTCGGCCAAGGTGCGATTGGCGAGCGGGCTCTGGTCGTGCACGCGCAGTTCGGCCACTTCGAGAAACGAGTCGAGCGACTCTACGCCCGCCACTCGCGGCCCAATTTTCGCGCTGGCGCGAACGGCAATGGCCGCGGCGAGGACGTGGTTGGGGGTAAAAGCTGCGGTCGCGCCCGCCAGCAACATGGGGCCGCGGCGCTGGGGGTGCTCGATCATCGCCACGATTGGACCGGCAAAACCGGCCTCGCGGGCACTGAGCGCAAACAGGGCGTTGTCGTCGTCAGAGCCGTTGGCTACCAGCGCCTTGGCCTTGGTCAACGGCCGCAGGTCCAGAGCCGCTAGATGCGCATGCACAACCTGCACATCAGCACTTGTCTGGAGCTGCCGCGCTGTCGCCTCGTCCTCTTCGATCACCACCATTGGCAGGTGCCTACTGGCAAGCTCTTCTATTAGAGTCTCGACCTCCGGCCCGTACCCATAGATGACCACGGCGTCCTCCACTGCGGGCAAGGTGCCTTCGGCTGGGCTCTCGTCGAAGAAGGGGGTATTGAACTTGTCGATCTGAAACACCCCGAGCTGAGTGTCTCCTCCATGCGCCACCCGGCCCTCTAGGAGGATTGAGCAGCCCTTGAGCGCCAACGGCGTGAAGAGATTTAACAGGAACGCGGTGAAGATCAAAATGGTAAAGGTCTCCTGACCAATCACCCCTTGAGCCAAGGCCAGCGCGGCCAAGATAAACGCCATCTCGGCGCGGCCGCACATGCCCACACCCACCGTCAGCGCCTCCCGCCAAGGCATGCCAATGCGCAGCGCCATGCCACCGGCACTAAGCACCTGCCCAGCGATGACCGTCACTGCCAAAAGCGCGATAAACGCCACGCTCGACGCGCTAATGTCAAACGAAATGGAAAAGCCCAGCGAGATGAAGAAGATCGGCCCTAAGAACGAATAGGCAATGCCGTACGCGCGGTCGTTTACCACCTTGACTAGGTTGGGGTGGGCGACGCGCTCCTCAAAGAAAAGACCCGCCAAGTAGGCACCTAGGATCATGTGCAGCCCAATGGCCTCGGCAAAAAGACCGGCGGCAATGGCGGCCAGCAGCACGAAGGTGAATCCCTTGCCGCCTTCGGCGCGGAAGGGCAGGGTGAGTCGGGGATAGAC
>JAPOYQ010000891.1 GCA_026706505.1 Gemmatimonadota bacterium | reverse complement strand
CCGAGATCCAGAAAAGCGAATTGGATTTCGAGGAGCTCTTTCCTCTGATTTTGTGTAGGATGGCCAATCGAAACGATTATGCTTTTGGATGCCGCTCTTTAAATCGTCGTCTCCTAAAACTCCCCGTCAACGCGGATGTCTGTGTCGGTGAATCTGGCCGCTCGCCGCGATTGCGACTGTGCACAAGAGAACGTACCTTCATTCGTTTCGTGTAAATAACATCTCGCGGCCATTACCCGAACCAATTAAATAGTTAGACGACAGCAATGCCCGGCGGCATGCGGGCTATTTAGGAGCCCAAATAGATGCCAGATCAATCGCACTTGGATCAGCGTTACTTTGTAGACTCCACGGTTTACAACTGCCCCTTCTGCAACAGACGACACGTGGAGTATTCAATCTTCCAACACGTCGAGTTTGACTGGACTGACGAGAAGCGCTGTTAGGTGTTCTTCGTTAAGTGCCATTCCTGCCATAAGGAATCGATGCACCTCACGTTCAGGAAGCTGAGCGTGTTCGAAGTTAGCCCTACTTACAATCGGTGGCGTTTTCTTTTTACGTCGGACGTCGATGATGAAGGTGCCATTCTCGACGACGCCATGTTCTACTCAGTACCAACGTCGTTCTTCGTGTTGGACGAACGAGTGCCTCATGTGTTGCGAGACCTACTTACCGAGGCAGCAGGCTGTCTGAAGAGTAACTTTCTGACCGGCGCGTCTGCCTGCGCACGGAAGATCGTTTACGAGCTTGCACAGATCGAAAACGCGACGGGCGATTCCTACGAGGATCAAATCAAGTCTCTAAAATCGGTACGTCTAGGGGTGGAGCCCACCTACTTCGATACTCTCTTAACCATTCAACAGGTCACTAGTTCCAAGGTGCATGAAAATTCGTATGACGGGTGGGAGGCAAAACACCTTAGGATTATTCTGGCGGCCCTCTCAGAGGTTCTGCATGAGCTGTACGTACTGCCCGCAGTTCGGGACGACCGCCGGAAGGCAGTACTCGCTCTGCAGAAGGAACTTGGCGGAGAGAAACCGATTACTGGAGCGGACGACGAAGACTACAAGGAGCAGGATGGCCAGTAGCTGATCGATCGGGTAGGATGGCCTCGCGGTCTGAGTCGTCACGAGATCGGATCGTCGGGCTGGATTGGTGAAACTGAGCCGACTGTGTAGCCGCCTGATGACTTAGTGCAGAGCAGCGTCTAGCGTTGCTTCAACCGGGGGTGGGAATTCGATCTTGTAAAATCGGTCGGCATCAAATGCGTAATCTTCGCCACTTTCATCCACCATGCGAATGTACCCGTGAGCAGCCGCCTCCTGATCGGGAATTACGCGATACACTTTTCCGACTTCTAGAGAAGCCTCATAGCCTTCGTTGTTGAGACAAATCGCAAACTGTGATGTTTTTTTCTTCACTGTAAAATTACCCAAGGAAAGGAAGTTTGAGTTTGAATTCCTTCCGGCCTATGCCGTGGGCTTCATACCAATGAATTTCGGCAAGGCGAATTGTTCCATCAAGTAGGCGAACCTGCGCGACTCCCTTGAGTTTACGCCATCTACCTTGGCCGTAAAATTTGTTTAATCGGACGCGAGCGCGAACTCCTGTACCTCTGGCAATTGGTTCGATATGCGTAATTTCACCGAGAATTTCAAAATCCATGCCGCTACAAATTTAAATCGTCGTCGCCAAAAACCCCCCATCAACGCGGATGTCCGTACCGGTGACGAACCCACTAGCCTCGTCCGACGCGAGGAACACCGCTGCGCCGACCAGTTCCTCGGGGCGGCCAAAGCGGTCCATGGGCGTGTGGGAGAGGATTTGTTGGCCGCGTTCGGTTGGGGTGCCGTCGTCTTCAAAGAGCAAGCGGCGGTTCTGCTCGGCGGGGAAGAAGCCCGGGGTGATGGAGTTGACCCGCACGCCTTTGTCGGCCCACTCCCGCGCGAGAAACTGCGTTAGGTTCAATACGGCTGCTTTGGCTGCGGAGTACGCCACTACCCGCGAAACCGGCAGGTGGGCAGCGATTGAGGCGATGTTGATGATGCTGCCCCGGCCCCGTGCGGCCATGGCCGAGCCGAATTCTTGGCAGGGCAACAGCGCGCCAGCCCCCAAGTTCAGGTCGAAACAACGCTGCCAATCGTCGGTTGCTATTGCGGCAAAGTCTAGGTCGTCGCTCAGGGTCACCTGCGGCTGATTGCCGCCGGCTGCGTTGAGTAGCACATTGACGGGACCCAACGCCGTGACGACCGCTTCATGGGCGGCCTTGAGCGACGCTTTGTCCGTGGCGTCGCAGGCGGCAAAAACGCCTGTGCCGCCTGCGGCCTCTATTGCCGCTACTCGCTTATTCCCTCGGTCGTGGTCTCGCCCCAACACTGCTACGGAGGCCCCGGCCTCGGCCAATCCCTGGGCCATTGCTCCACCCAATACGCCGGTGCCGCCGATGACTACTGCTACTTCGCCCTGCAAATTCCATTGACTCATTTTTAATACCCCAGTGCTTTAGATAAAAGTCCAATAGTGCCGCCGAACACATTGCCCCAGACGATTAGCCAGCCCAAGTGCTCGCGGATTACTTCCTCCATCATCTCCTTGACCCGGTCGGGCGTCAGTTCCTCTAACTTGGTCTCCAGCAACTCGTCAACCTGTGTCCGCATGGCGCTGACGTCAGGGCCTGCTTCGTCGGCCAAAAGCGGCGCAATCTCGCTTCCGAACCCAATTACAAACTGCTTGACCAGCGGCTTGACCGTCTGCGTCCCAATCAACTGGAGCATCATCCCCTGCGGCGATTCCGCCAACTCTTCGAGCTTGCGGTCGATGATCGCGTCAACCTCGTCGGACGCCAGCACCTTTTGCACCTTTTCTCCTACATCGTCTCCGGCCATCCGCTCGGCGAAGAATCGCTCCAGATACTCCTCGTCGAAGAAGTAGCGCATGATGGCGTCTTTGACCGCTTCCCGGATGGCGCGAAATCGCGCTGGGATCACTCCCGACCCGTACAGCAGGGGCACTTGGTCGAAGAGCATTTTTACTGCCAACCAGTTGGTCGCGCCGCCGGCAAAGCCAAACAATCCAACCGCCAGCACCCACTCGCTGCCATTGATTCCCTCAACGCGCCCCCAAAGGCCCGCCACCAACAGGGCAAACGAAATTAGGTTGCTGACGTTGCCCTTTTCCCAGCGCGCTTTCTTCATCGAGCTTACCGGGCCGTCTTCGTCTTCTGCTTGTCCTCGTGCCGCTCGATCCCCAACTGGACCAACCGGTCGATCAACGCCCCGTAGCTCACGCCACTCGCCTCCCATAGCTTGGGATACATGCTGATGGGCGTAAACCCCGGCATGGTGTTGATCTCGTTGACGAAAATCGCCTCGTCGCTTTCGCGCACGAAAAAGTCCACTCGCGCTAAACCCCAGGCTTCTATCGCCTGAAAGGCCCGGATGCCCAACTCGCGCACGGCTTCTTGGGTAGCGGGCGAGATGCGCGCTGGAATGATCAGGTCGGAGTTGTCGTCGATGTATTTGGCGTTGTAGTCGTAAAAGTCGTTGCCCGGCACGATCTCGCCGGTTATGGACGCTTCTGGCGACTCGTTACCCAAGATCGCCACCTCGACTTCGCGGCAGCCGCTCGCTTCGGCCTCGACTATGATCTTGTAGTCGTATTGCGCTGCGTCGTCGATGGCCTGCTCCAGTTCGGCACTATTGCAAGCTTTGCTCACCCCGACGCTCGAACCAAGATTCACCGGCTTGACGAAGACGGGATAGTCCAGCGCGGCTTCGACCTCGGCGCGCACTCCGGCGCGGTCTTTTTCCCAACGGCTGCGCCGCACCACTTGGTAGTCCACCTGTGGCAATCCCTCGGCCTTGAAGACCCGCTTCATCAGCTCTTTGTCCATACCCACGGCCGAGCCGACGACCCCAGCCCCCACATACGCTACATTGGCCAGTTCCATCAGGCCCTGCACGGTGCCGTCCTCGCCGTAGGGGCCGTGCAGGAGGGGGAAGATTACGTCGAGGGCTTGGTCCTGCCCATCACCGTGCTGCGCCACCAGCGTGCGCGTCCCCAGATAGTCCAGCGCCACCGGCGTTAATCCGTCCTCGTGGACTTGACTGGACGCCAGAAGCTGCTGCGTGTCCGCGGCGGACAGCCAGCGCCCTTCCTTGGAGATGCCGATCATCACCAGTTCGTACTTGTCCTTGTCGATGGCTTCCAACATCGAGCGCGCTGAGATCACCGAAACCTCGTGCTCGGCCGAGCGCCCGCCGC
>JAPOYQ010000432.1 GCA_026706505.1 Gemmatimonadota bacterium | reverse complement strand
TCGCCGGCCATCTTTGGCGCGCTGTTCCAGTCGGTGATGGATCCGGCCGAGCGCCGAGCCCAGGGCGCGCACTACACCACCGAGAAGAACATCCTCAAGGTGATCGAGCCGCTGTTCATGGACGACCTTCGCACCGAATTCGAGCGTCTGAAAACGCGCAAGGACACCCGCCGCCGGGCGGACCTTGAGCGCTTTCACGAGAAGCTCTCACGGCTCAAGTTCTTCGACCCCGCCTGCGGCTGCGGCAATTTCCTCATCATCGCCTACCGGGAATTACGCGAACTGGAGATCCAGGTCCTGAAGGAAATTCACGCCAAGACTCTCCAGCGCCTCAGCCAACTCCGGGGCGGTTCCAATCTCCCGTCCGACCAGCTTTCCCGTATCGACGTCGATCAGTTCTACGGGATCGAACTGGGCGAGTTCCCGGCCCGGATCGCCGAGACTGCGCTGTGGATGATGGATCACATCATGAACACCCGGCTGAGCCTGGTGTTCGGCCAGACCTACGCGCGCATTCCCCTTGAAAGCTCGCCGAACATCGTGCATGGCGATGCGCTGGAAACGGACTGGTCCGAGTTGCTGCCGCCCAGTGAATGCTCCTTCGTCTTCGGCAATCCGCCCTTTGTAGGTCAAAGCTATCAGACATCCAATCAGCGAAAACAGATGCGGCACCTCTTGGATCCGGCGGGGAAACGAGCAGGGTCGTTAGACTATGTGACTGCTTGGTTCATTAGGGCTGGTGAGTATGTGCGGGGCGGCCATACCCCGATAGGCTTCGTCGCGACCAACTCAATTGCGCAGGGCGAGCAGGCTGCACAACTCTGGCCCCTCCTGTTCGAGCGCTGCAAACTGGAGATCGCCTTCGCGCACCGCACCTTCGCCTGGGGCTCGGACGCGCGCGGCAAGGCGCACGTGCATGTCATTATTCTGGGCCTTGACCGGTGCGATTCCCAGCGGGCAGAAAAACGATTGTTCAGCTATTCGAACATCAATGGAGAGCCGGAGGAAAGCCGCCATGCGGCGCTCTCGCCGTACTTATTCGATGCGGGCAGGCTGTCGGACCCGCACCTGACGGTGCAAGAAGAGAATCAGCCAATAAATGGGCTTACGAGGTCCCGGATGGGGACCAAACCAGTCGTAGGCCAGCACTATCTTTTCTCTCGCGCAGAAAAATCTGAGTTCATTGCGGCAGAACCCGGCGCGTCTGCGTACTTTCGACCATTTGTTGGCTCACGAGAATTTCTGCAGGGAAAAGACCGCTACATCCTGCACTTGACCAATATCCAGCCCAATGAGCTTGCCAAACTGCCAATGACGAGAGCACGCGTTGCAGCCGTTAAGAAAATGCGGTCGGCGAGCCGCAAAGCGGCAACACGCGCGCTTGCCGAATTCCCAACCCAATATGAGGTTCCGACCATTCCAACCTCACCTTTTCTGGTGATTCCAGAGGTCAGCTCTGAGCGCCGCGAATACGCGCCCATCGGCTGGCTGGAACCGCCGGTGATTCCCAGTAACCTCGTTCGTGTCGTGGAGCATGCCACGCTCGCCGATTTCGCCCTGCTGACCTCGGCGATGCACATGGCTTGGCTGCGCCATGTCGGCGGGCGATTGGAGAGCCGGTACCGCTATTCCATCGGCCTCGTTTACAACACGTTCCCGACGCCGACCGGCTTCGCCAGCGGAGAGTTGGACGCGTCGAAACTGGAACCGCTGGCGCAAGCCGTGCTGGATGCCCGCGCTGCGCATTCGGACGCGACCCTGGCCAACCTCTACGATCCCGACCTCATGCCACCGAACCTACGCAAGGCGCATCAAGCGCTCGACCGCGCCGTGGACCGGCTCTACCGGCGAGGCGGCTTCGCCTCCGAGCGCGAGCGCGTCGAACACCTCTTCGCCCCCTACGAAAAAATGCGCGCGCCGCTGCGCATCAACCCGCAGCAAACGCGCAAGCAACGCTCCAGAAGGAGTTCGTCGGTGATAAAGTCGCAAACTTAAGTTTGGGGCTTATTTCACAGTTCGGCATGAACGTTTCCCGCAGAATACATTCCCGAAACACAGGGTCGCTTGTGGAGGAAATCAAGGGCGGGGCGGAGGTCGAGGCCGTATGCCACAAGTAAATCCAAGGGTCCTGGCCTGGGCGAGGGAGACCGCTGGCCTTACACGGGAAAAGGCCGCCAAGAAGATTCAGCTGGGCCCCGCGCGTGGGATGGAACCCGCCGACCGAATTACGGCATTGGAGACAGGCACCGATAAACCCACTCGTTCGATGCTGGCAAGAATGGCGAAGGGCTACCGCAGACCCCTGATCGCCCTCTATCTCGAAGAGCCGCCACGTGCGAGCCAAGTCGGCACGGACTTCAGAACACTGACGGGCGCGCGCTCCGCAGAGCAGGACGCTCTGGTGCAGGCGCTGGTCCGGGACGTGATAGCCCGCCAAGGGATCGTGCGCAGCCAGCTTGAGGACGACGACGCGGAAGAAGCGCGGTTTATTGGAACGGTCACCATGAAGGACGGACGCCCGCGGGCATTGGAGGCGCTTCGACAGGTTGTCGGTGGAGAGCCGGGCACGGACGTTCCGCGCCGGGAGTTCGACGAATTGCGTAACGCGGTGGAGAGTGCCGGGGCCTACGTTCTGCTGCAAGGCGATCTCGGCAGCCACCACACTGCCCTTGAGACGGTCGCATTCCGAGGATTCGTGTTGGCCGACTCGCTGGCGCCATTCGTCGTAATTAACAGCAACGACGCTCGCCCCGCATGGTCGTTTACTTTGCTACACGAGGTAGTTCATCTTCTTTTGGGCCATACGGGGATCATCGGCGCCGATGCGGAATCGGAAACGGAACACTTCTGCAACGACATAGCGAGCGAGTATCTGCTGCCCTCCACTGCCATCGAAGCACTCGACGTATCGGCGCTGGAAAATGACGAACTTGCTACAGTGCTTGGGCGGCTAGCGAACGAATGGAAGGTCAGTCGATCGCTCATTGCCTATCGTCTGCACCGGTCGGGAAAGATCAACGGCCCGACCTATCGCCGGCTCATAGAGATCTTCCGTCGGCAATGGAACGAGCGGCGGCAACAACGCAGCACGGGCGAAGGTGGGCCGAATCCCTATGTGGTGAAGCGTCACCGGATCGGCAACGCACTATTGAAATTGGTCGCACGCGGTCTGGGCGAGGGAACTTTGCCAACGACGAAGGCCGCCTTGGCCCTCGGTGTGAAGCCGACCCAGGTCGGTCGGATCCTCGGAATGCAGGCGTCGGCCTAGACTTGCTGCCGTGGCGTATTTACTAGATTCGAACGTACTCATCGACGCCGACCGAGACTACTATCCGCTCAAGCGGGTGCCGGAGTTCTGGGATTGGCTCATCCACCAATCGGAACGCGGGGTAATTTTGACTCCAACGGAAATGTACAACGAGGTCGTTGCGGGCAAGGGCGTTCTGGTCGATTGGCTCAAGGGACACAGGGATGCGCTGGTTCTGAAGGACGAAGCGGACCCGGGGCTTGTGCGGGATGTTGTATCGCAGGGATACGCCCCCGACCTGACGGAAGATGAGCTCGAGAAGATCGGCAACGATCCTTTCATCGTCGCCTACGCGTTAGCCTTCGAGCCCCATGCGACGGTCGTTAGCACGGAAGTCTCCAGACCGTCCGCGCAACGCGGCAACCGTCGGCTGCCTGATGTCTGCGAACAGTTCGGGTTGAATTGCATCAACACATTTAAGCTCGTGCAGGAATTGAATTTCAGGACCGGTTGGAGGGCTGGGCAGGAAGTTGCCGAAGTCGATCAGAAGGCCGACCTATTTTCAGCCTACGGTGCTGAATAATGTCGTCAGTTTGATGATGCCATCATGAAAGTGAGATTTTTGCGCCCGGCTCGCTGCTCAGAAGCTGGGTGTTGGCTGCCATGAGTGACATCCGCATCCGTTCGGCGCGCACCCATAACCTCAAGGGGATTGACCTGTCGCTGCCGCGTGATCGATTGATCGTGATTACCGGCCTTTCCGGGTCCGGCAAGTCCTCGCTGGCGTTCGACACCATCTACGCGGAGGGTCAGCGGCGCTACGTGGAATCCCTGTCGGCCTATGCCCGGCAGTTCCTGAGCGTCATGAGCAAGCCGGACGTGGACCACATCGAGGGACTTTCGCCGGCAATCGCCATTGAGCAGCGCTCGGCCTCCCACAACCCGCGCTCCACCGTGGCGACGGTCACCGAGATCTACGACTACATGCGCCTTTTGTTCGCGCGCGCCGGCGTGCCGC
>JAPOYQ010000590.1 GCA_026706505.1 Gemmatimonadota bacterium | reverse complement strand
GCGTGCCCCCGTAGTCCAACTCGACCGCCTCTATATCGGCTCCTAATTTTAAAAAAACGCGCGCCGCAACATCGCCCTTCTCCGCACAGCCGTGCAAAAAGGTGCGGCCGATCCAATTGGCGCGGTGCAGGTCGAGGCCGCGGTCGGCTAAGGCGCGGATTGTATCGGGATCCGAAGGATAGTTGCCGCCCCAGATGTCGGTCAGTTGGAACAGGTCGCCTACATCCGGCGTAATTTCCAAAAAGACGCCAATGAGCGCGGGATTGTCCCGCCCCATCAACTCGTGCAGAAATTGTGAGTGCGAAATGACAGCATCTCCCTCGCGCATCGCCCGTTCCAGCGCCGCGTCGTCCATGGCATAAGGCGGCATCACGGCACCGTATTCGCGCAATAGAGCCTGCATTTGTTGGCCTTTCTTGCCGTGATTGAACTCGACGATGGTCAGGCAAGAGCCCGAAGAGTCCACCCCGGCGTTGGGATCAGCACCGCGGTCGAGCAGCAGTTTCGCCGTCTCCAAATGGTTGCCCGCGCAAGCCTCGAAGAGTGCCCTGCCGCGCGACGCGTTTTCTTCGGGCTGGTTGGGATCGGTACCCAAGTCCAGCAGTCTTTCGACGATCCGGGTATGGCCGTTGCGAGCGGCATAGGACAGCGGACTGCGCCGCCCGGCATCGAGAGTGCGGGCTTGGGCCGGATCGGCCGCCAGCACTTCATCGACGCGATCTTTATCGCCAGCCGCACAGGCAATGCTCAGGGCGTACTCCGCGCCGCAAGCGAGCAAATGGCGGGTGACAACCCAC
Source organism: Gemmatimonadota bacterium (assembly GCA_026706505.1). The sequence goes on along the minus strand of JAPOYQ010000590.1, from coordinate 3,472 downwards.
GGATCTCGCAGTGCTTCCGCCGGCAGATCGCGCGTCCGAAACCAGTAGTCGCCATTGAGCGAGACCAGTAACGGCGTCTGGCCATCGGCGCGACGGGCTTCGAGGTCGGCACCCTGTGCTACGAAGAAATCCACCAAGTCGTTTTGCCGCGTCAGCGCCGCCCAATGCAGCGGCCCATTGCCCAGCGCATCGGCGGCGCGGATAAAGTTGGGATGCTCGGCCAGCACCGCCTCGACCTGCGCCCGGTTGCGGCCTTTGATCGCCTCGGCCAGCGCGACAAAGCCCGGATCGTAGCCAAAGCGCTCGCGCATCGCCGCCACCAGCAGCGCCTGCACTTCCTCGTAGCCACGCTCCTCGGCGATGGCTAGCAGCTTGTCCCACGAATTATAGGTATAGCGCGACTGGCCCGGATCGGCCCCGGCCTGCAACAGTAGCTGGACCACCTCGGCATGGCCCTCGCGCACCGCCATGTGAATGGGAAACTGGTACCAGTACTGAGCATTGACCAACTTGGGATCGCGGTCGAGCAACGCGCTGACCCGCGCCAGATCACCAGCGCCACTAGCGCAAAAAAGCGCCCAAGCCTGATGCCCGTCCACGGCTTCGATCCCGTATTGGTAGTGCTCGGTCTTCATGCCTTCGGGCTGAAGCAGATGCGCGACCCGTTGCGCAAAGCGCTCGTCGCGCGAAGGGGCCTGTCCCTGCAATTCCCGTTTAGCCATTTTCAGCTTCTCCTTCCGTAGGAGTTTGCGAGCCGAGTGCAATTTTATTCATTGATCATCGCTTCGGCACGCTGAAGCTGTTCCACAACCCATCCGAAAGTTGGAACATCGCCGAGAATCATACCCTGCATGGCTCTGTAATCCCGCTCAATCACCGTGTGCAGCGCCGCCTGTGGAACCAATCTCACCGATCCGGGGATGGCTTCCTCAAACCGCTTCCAAGACTGACGGAACGCGATGAGATTATGGTTCCGAACAGAATCTAGCAGGTCGATATTCGATAAGGCAGACCTGCCAGTCTCTGTCGCCGTGATCATCGCTACATCGTAGTAGTGGCGCGAAATCCGGTCCCTGTCAGTCGGCAGACGTTGCGCATCTCTGTATCCGCAGTAGACGCCGTGCAGGATCAGCAGCTTCTCCCAATAGGTGCGCTCCGGCGCGATCACTCCGATGTTATCTACGGCAAACGACCAGTCGGGAAGTTCGTCAGCGACATAAGGGACAACCGTGCAGGTCAAACTCGGGTCCAGAGCCGATCTCGCACCTGCCTCGATTCTCACTCGCGGGGACACATACGAGACCTCTCCACTCGGATACAAGGAGGGGTACTCGATGAAGAGCGTCTGCTGATCGATGTCGTCCTCATCCGAACCAACGTAACACCCTTCTGCGATCTGGTCGATCAGCTTAGCCAACGCTGTTTTCAAGTCTCCGAGTATGTAGTTGCTACACGCGGCCTGAAGTTCTTTAAACAGGGCCTTCCGTTTCTTGTTCGAAAGATTTCCTGCAATGGTTGGGTCGCGCTCCTTTTCAAAGCCCAGATCGTCGCGATAGACAACGAGATCGATGTCTTCAGAGAACCGTCGAATGAGCCCGAATGCCTTGGACAAGGAGGTGCCGCCCTTGAAAAGCAGTTTCGGATACTCGTCAGGCAGCCGGTTATAGAGCACATCGAGGACGAGACAAACCCAGAAGTCCTTTTCCACGTAACTGGGCAATGTATCGAGTCGGCCCGCCGCCGCTTCGAATACGTCTCGCTTGTCTTGCTCGGAAAGAGCGAGAAAGGTCTCGAAGGTTCCACTCATACGGCAACGGCCTGATCCGCCACGATGCTGCGCGCCAGCGGCAGCGCCCAACCGGGCAGGTGCCGGCTGTTTTGAGACAGGTCGCGCTTCACCGTGTCGGGAAGATGGCGGCTCAAAATTGAAACAACCTGCGCGTCAGCAGCGGCTTCGGGGCCAAGCCAGCGCAATGCCTGCACCACCGGTGCCGACGGCTTTCCTGCCCACTGCATGACGCTCGGCCCCGCATGACGGAATCGGACCGTTCGTCCGTCGATCTTGACCGTCCTTGAAGAGCCATCCGTCACGTAAGATGCCTTAGCAGGCAGCGCATTGGTGAGCCCAAGCTGATTCGCAGCCGCCAAGCCATCGGGCATAATGCGGACACCGTCCCTTCTTGCGAGCGCTGCTATGGCGGCATCGAGATCGACCGGCGCAGGCCGCTTCAGCACGTCACTCATCCTAGGCATATCGTATAGCCCGTGGCCGACTCGGCGTAGCTGACCTGCTTTGACGAGACGCGACAAGGCCTGATCGACGGCCTCACGGCTCCCGAAGTCTAGGAAGTCCTTCGGTGTGCATACCCACCTACCCCTGCCGTGAGCAGACACTCTCTTCTTGATCTTGTCGGCCATACGAATCATTCTGCTCACATCTTTCTCATTTTCATTTCTGACAGGTTGTCAGAAATTTTACTATATTTTTCTTACTATATCAAGTGCGTCATTTCTAATAACACAACGCCTACGAGGAGACCATGGCTTGATGGGCGGTGAAGGACAGGTACACGGCATTCTGATCGGTGTGGTGCTCTTGGGCATCTTGGTCAACGGGATGACGCTGATGAATATCAGTGAGTACTCATTTGCCTACAAACCAACCTAGATGTTGGGTATATTATCTCTGAGCGGTGGCCAATATGCAGTAACGCCACGAAGACCAACAAGCCGTAATGCATTCACAAGCACAAGGAGCGTACGATGGTTGCTGATATAGCTGTTGAGGTAAATCAGAAAGATGTATTTCTCTCCCAGAAGGGGCACGCACCATCCCCGGATGGGATAAACGATAACAGTACGACTGACCTCCACTTTGCAGCAGAGCTAAACTTAGACGTGCTGATTAAATCCCTGCTGAATCGGGGGCTGTGGTCAATGCGAAGAATAACCGAGGCTCGACGCCGCTGCACTTTGCGGCATGGTACGATGCTCCTAAGGCGGCAGAGGTATTGCTGAAGAAGACGGGCATTCAGATCAATGAGAAAGACAATGAAGGGCGGACGCCGCTAAGCTATGCGGCGTCGAGAAATGCTGTTGAGATAGCCAAGCTATTGCTGAAGCAGGCGGGTATCCAAGTCAATGAGAAAGACAACGAGGGGCGAACGCCACTAGATTGGGCGAAGATGAAAAATGCTTATGAGACGGCTGAGCTCTTGCTTAATTGGAAGCCCAAAAGTGAAATAAGCTGATACTACAGTTGCTCTCAGACATGCATATCCCCTCCGCAAACGGTTAAACAAATTTTGGTCAAGCATTCCGACCTTGAATCTGAGGATATTCGTATCTGTCTGCGCTTTGACAGTGAACGGCTAAACCACTTCGATTTTCGTCACCAATTAAAACGAGATAAATAGGAGATTCTCTGTTGATCACTATAAGCCAAATCGTTGCCAGCGCTGCGCTGGGGGCG
>JAPOYQ010000601.1 GCA_026706505.1 Gemmatimonadota bacterium | reverse complement strand
CACATCTACCACGCGGGCTTGAAGATGTGGCGGGACGCCGAATCGGTGAGCGAGGAATTTGAGCGCACCGGTCGGCTGGCTTGGATCGACGAGCTGGCTGCCATCCCCGCTGAATACGGAGTGTCGAATGTGTACGCGGATATTGGCCTGTCGTTCGGGGCACTGGCGATTACGCATCCGCGACTGGCCGCGGCTATGGTGGCCAAGTTGATCAAGGGCCTCGGCGTTGATCACGTGTTGTGGGGGACGGATTCGATTTGGTTTGGCTCGCCGCAATGGCAGATTGAGGCCTTTCGCCGGATTGAGTTGCCGCCCGACTTGCAGGACAAGCTCGATCTAGCGCCGCTCGGCCCGGCCGACGGCCCGGTGAAAAACGCGATCTTTGGCATCAACGCCGCTGGGCAATACGGCCTCGCGCTGGACGGGCAGGGGCGGCCTGTGACCGATTACGCTGGCGATGCGCTGTCGCAGCTCAAGGCTGAATACTTAGCGGCGGGGAATGAACGCGATAATCTGTTCTGGGGATGGATTCACAAGGAGTAGGGGTGCGAATAACTCACTGTGCGTTTTTTTAGATAAACTTCCACACTTATTTGCAAAAAGGTTGCCAATGATGCGTTTGCTCATCGCCCTTTGCCTTCTCGTCAGCAGCGTCTATGCCCAAGCGCCCGGCGAGGTCTATCTGACTCCAAAAATCGACCTCCACCTCCAGCCGGTCGCCGTGGCTGGGCTGGAGAATCGGACCTTGAACGTCCCTCCCGGTTTTATCGTCGAGCTGTTCGCCGAGGATATCGGCAAGGCGCGGCTGATGGCGTGGAGCCCGGACAGCGTGTTGCACGTGGCCGTCATGGGCACCCGAGGCAATAGCGAGTGGCGCGCCGATCCCAACCGCACCGGGCGCGTTGTGGCTCTGCCCGACCATGACCGCGATGGCCGCGCCGACGAAGTGCGAACGGTGGCCGACGATCTGCTATGGCCCAATAGCGTGACCTTTTACCAGGGGGCTATGTACGTGGCCGATACCGATGAGGTCGTGCGTTTCAGGGACGGCGATGGCGACGGCTTTTACGAAGAGCGCGAGGTCTTTATCCCCGATTTGGCGACGTGGATTCCCGGTTTAGGTGGCGCTGAGCACGTTACGCATACCATCGTCTTTGATGAGGCCAACGAGCGGATATACGTGCATCAGGGATCCTCCTGCGATCTGTGCCGCGAGCGCGATCCCGAGCGCGCTACCGTGCTGGCTTTTAGTCTCGACGGCACGGAGCGGCGGATTTTCGCCAGCGGTTTGCGCAATTCTATAGGTCTGGCGCTACATCCGCTCACCGGCGAGTTGTGGGCGACCAACAACGGTCACGACCGCGACCGCTTTCCCAACGGGCGGGACTTGCCCCCTGAGACCATTGTCATCGTGCGCGAGGGCGGGTTCTACGGCTGGCCGCTAGCGCACGGCTATCAGGCGTGGGTTGACTTTGAGGTTGACGAGTACTTCCGCTCGATTGCGCCCTTTACGCACGAGGACACGCTCGACGTAGAGCGGATGGAGCGGCCGGTTGCCACGGTCGCGGCCCACACAGCGCCGATGGCGATCCACTTTTACACTGGCGACCAATTTTCCGCCGAATACCACAATCAAGCCTTTGTTGCGCTTCGCGCCGGTGTGCGGGGTAACGACTTAGGCTACAAGGTGATGGCGGTGTTTAGCGATCCCGACGGACAAAATGCCCAAGTAGCCGATTTCCTCACCGGCTTCCGTCCCAATCCGGGTAGCAATAGGGTATGGGGTAAGCCCGTGGGCTTGGAAAGCGATGCCCAAGGGGCGCTCTACGTCTCCAGCGATCACACGACTCAGGCAGTTTTTCGGGTGCGGGTTGGGCCGCTGATGGGGCAGTGGGAAGTTGGGCCGCCGGATACGGTTTTGGCCGGTCAGCCGCTCGATTTGTCCGCGGCGATTGCGCTGACGCGCTTTGATCGGGAAGCCGTCGAGCCGGTAGTGAGCGCCGATCTGAGTGCCTTGGGCGGCAGCGCCGAAACGCCGCTCACTGCCTTGGGAGACGGGTGCTACCGGCTGGAGGCCGCATTGGCGGGCGCGGAGACCAACGGTCGCAAGCAGATCGCGGTGAGCGTGGCGCAAAATACGGCGGAAGGTCCGTTTGAAATCGCGCTCTCGCGCACGCTGGTGGTGCTACCGGCCGAGGACTTGGCGATCGCCGATGACGAGTTGGCTCCAGGCTGGACCGCAAAGGCCGGTTTGGGCTTGGACAGCTTTGATTTTGACGGAAGCGGCCCGGTTTTTACCGGCACTGCGGCCGGCGTGCTGACGGCCGATCCTCTGACGCGGCTGTTGCCTTGGCAGTTGGACATGGAGCCGCCGGCACCTATCGAGACGGTGGGCTACTGGGCGCTGCGGCTGGCAATCCATCCCGGCGATGTGGTGCCCGCTGAAGGCGATGTGGTCGAGGTGGTGTTGGAAAGCGGTGGCTTCCAGCAGGTTGTGCTCTTGGGCGAAGGTGCAGGGGATTACGGGCTGGATTTGGGGCGCAAGGAATGGCAGGAGATAGAAGTTCCCCTAAGCGCGTTTGGCATTCTCGACCGGCCGATAGAGACCGTGCGCTTTGCTGCTAACCTAGAGGGACGCTTTTACATCGACGATCTGCGGCTGGTGCGCACGGAGTTTACCGTTCCCACTGTCGTCCACGAGGCACGCGAAGACGCGACTCCGCAGCACTTCGGCTTGGAGCAGAATTTCCCCAATCCGTTCAACAGCCAGACCGCGATTCGCTATACCCTCGACCGTGCTCAAGAGATTGAGCTAAAAGTCTATACTCTCACAGGGCAGCACGTGGCGACTCTGATAAGTGGCCATCGGTCGGCTGGCCGGCATGTACTGCATTGGGATGGACGCCACGGACAGGGACGTCCGCTGGCGTCGGGGTTGTACTTGTACCAGCTACGGGCTGGAAGCGAGAGGCAGACGCGCAAGTTGCTGCTGGTGCGCTAGAAAAAAAAAGCGGGTAGTAGATTTTAACCGGTGTAATCTGACAAAGTGTCTATGCCTAGTGAGGATTAGACGGATGGACGATATTCTAACCATAGCCCAAATCGAAGCGCAGTTTGCCTCAGAATGGGTTCTTGTCGAAGCCCCACAGACCAATGACGCCTTGGAAGTGCAGAGCGGCAAGGTCCGCTGGCACAGTAAGGATCGGGAAGAGGTCTATCGCCAAGCTATAGGGTTGCGTCCTAAACGGTTCGCCATCTTGTACAAAGGAAAGATGCCCGAGGACACGGTGATTATCCTATGAGCTTCCCCTTTGATCCACAGCAGGGGTTGATCATTACAGCTCTTTGTGCGGAGGGGCAAGATTGTTGCAGCTATCGCGACGCGGTGGTGGAATCCTTTCAGCAGGTTGGGTGTCTTCACAGTGCGGATTATGACTCCTTTTTTGCCACGGCGAATGACCGAGGGAAATTATTCAAGGGGAAGAAGATGCCATCGTTATTTCAAGAGAGATTATTTGCAAAGAGCTTATTGGGGTTCATCTGTGTGATTAATAGTTACTGTTTCGCGGAAGACACAGGCCAATCCTCCCAAAGAATGCCCGAAGGAATAGACAGAGGGCGCAGCATTATTGCTACATTACAGGATGAAGTGTTTGCCAAGCTTGCCTACTCCCAAGAAGAACTGTCTCTTCTTAAAGAAGATTTTCGCAAGGATTATTTTAAATCTGTTGAGCCGCGTTTGAAAGACGTATCGCGGTATATTTCGGGAAGTGCAATTCACTGGGTGGATGTGGAATGGGATGGCGTCGAAGAGCTTGTTTTTTGGACTGAAGGATTATCTCCTGGATGGAATATTAAAGAGGCGCTGTTTATCGTGAAGGTTCCACAAGAGGACAATTCTGAAAAAACAAGCCCCACTATAATGCTTTTCTGTGCCTTGGACGATCCTTTTCCCTCCACGACTTCCAAGGGATACAGGTATGTTCGATTTACCCCTTATCCCAATGCTACCTTGGGCACAAATGCTTTTGTGAGGGCTGTTTTCTCCTATGTTTCGCTAGGCGCGTCGGGGAGTGCTTTTGGTCACTTGTCTATAGAGTACAACAAATACGAAGACAAAGTTGAGATCAATAAGTTTGCAACTCCTTTTCCGTTTATCATCGAAAAAGATGTTTTTAAGTAGCCGGAATGAATCCAAGTGGGTCCGTGCTACTTGGACAATCGCCGCACGTACACATAGTAAGGTGCGATGGTCCGCTCGATGCGGTCGTA
>JAPOYQ010000089.1 GCA_026706505.1 Gemmatimonadota bacterium | reverse complement strand
CGCCGAGGGACGAAGTCGTCGAACTCCTCAACACCTACCGCCTCACCAGCCTGCCAGTGGTCGATTTCCAAGAGCAAGTCATCGGCGTCATTCGCCACGACGGCCTTGTGAGTGCGGCGCAGCAAAATCTAGCGGCTGGTGTCCAAGAAATGGTCGGTGCGTCCGCCGAAGAGCGCGCCCTGTCCAAGCCGTGGGTGGGTATTCGCAGCCGGCTGCCCTGGCTCAACATCAACCTCGTAACCGCCTTTCTGGCGGCTGCGGTCGTCGGTATCTTCGAGGACACTATTGCCAAGTTTACCGCACTCGCGGTCCTGCTACCCGTAGTCGCGGGTCAGTCGGGCAACACCGGCGCGCAGGCCCTCGCCGTCACCATGCGGGGACTCACGCTGCGCGAAATCCGCACTTCGCACGCGGCCCGCGTCCTCGCCAAAGAGCTAGTAATCGGCTTTTGCAACGGACTGGCCATTGCCGTTGTGACTGCGATCGGCGTCTTCGTCTGGAGCCAGAGCTTGGGGCTAGCTCTCGTCATGTTGTGCGCCATGTTGGCGTCCATGATACTCGCATCCATAGCCGGCGCGGCCATCCCAATCGTGCTATCCAAACTGGGCCACGACCCCGCGACCGCGGCCTCGATCATTCTCACAACCGCGACCGACGTAGTGGGCTTCCTTTCGTTTTTGGGCCTAGCGACGTTGCTGGCCGGTATGCTCCCGGTCGGATAGAACGCCTGCCCACACACGGACATTGCAACTTTTTAGCCTGGTACATCCAATTCGCAGTTTGCAATTCCCACAACAGACATTGCGGCTCTTTATATTTATTAACGCGACTATAACGCCAAACGAGAAACAAGGAGACACATAGTGGACGCCATCGCAGCCATCGGCGGCAGCCGGCCTCTCAAAGCAGAAGATTTCGCCCGCCGCGCTTACAATTACGCCCTCAATCCCGCCCGCAACCCGCTCAAGGAAACCCTCGACCAGTGCGAGTCAGTGGCCAAAACCCCACCCCTGCTGGGCGGCTTCAACGACGTGCCGTGGCACAAGCTGCGCGACGCCGAGGTCCACGCTTGGGCCAAGGCCGGCTGGTCGTGGATCGTCAACGACGCCGAGCACAGCCAGTGGGAAGGCTGGTACGGCCGCGAGCAAAACGCCGTCCTCGCGCGCCACGGCATCCTGCCGATCCAGCGCCTAGCTCGCGAGGCCCGCTCCGAACACGGCGACGCCTTCCAACTCGGGGCGCGGGCGACGATGCGCCCCTATGGCACCACCTACGAGGAAGCCGAGCGCTATTTCCGCGCCATCAACTTCCCCGTCCCCGGCCAAGCCACCCCAGACGATCGCGGCGGGTATCCGGTCCGCGACGGCGAGCGGACCATGATGTTCACTCCCCACCAACTGCGCGGCACCGAGACCGAGACCCAGGGCTGGATCCAGTTTGAGACCAAGGAATACATCATCGACATCGAAACCCGCGACCGCGTCCTCGACCTGATGGCGGTCCAAGGGCGCAACAAGGCCTGCGGGTTTGTCGGCCCCTTCGACGCCATCCTGCGCGAGGGCGACCTCCCCGAAGTCAACGACGCGGTCAATGCCCTCTTCCGCGCCGCGGCCGAACGCGGCGTCCACACCGGCCGCGTCGTTGGCCATGGCGCCATGGAAGATCCCCGAGACATCGAAGACGGCATGGTCGAAGCCATCGACAACGGCGCGCGCCTGATCTGCGTGCATCCCCTCACCAGCGATATGGTCTTTCGCGGTGCCTACGCCATGGCCGAGCCTTTCTTCCGCGCCTGCAAGCGCTGCGGCTTTTGAACACCCCTCACAATTTTAGGAGATCTCATGCACCTGTTTTGCATACTGATCGGCGTGGTCGCGTTAGTGGGCACTGCCATCCATGCTCAACCCGAAGACGACGCTCCAGCGGTCGAGGCCCCTGCCGTCCATGCCCCCCTTAGCTACGACCCCTACTACGTCCTGCCGGGCGGGCTAGGCTACACTAGCGTCGATATTGGCGTTCGCACCTCTCCCTCCACGTTCAAAGAGCTCAAGGACGTGAGCAATATCGTAGCCATGGCCAAATTCAATCCTCACGCTCGCGTTGAAGTGGGCGCGCATCTCACCTTTGGCTTTTTCAAGGACGGGAGTTCCAACTTTTCGTCGCTCGTAGTCGGCAGCAAGTACCAACTCGGTACCAACCGAGCAGCGACCGCTAACGTTGTGCTGCCCGCCGGAGACATCGACAATCCCGGCTTGGCCGTTGGTCTCATGCAGACCGTGACGTTTGGCACCGCCTTCCGCCTCAACAGTCAACTACAGGTCGCCGGGCTAAAAGGCTACACCCACGCTTACGGAGGCAAAGGCGTAGTAGGTAACCTCCTGATCGAACCGGCAGTGGTATTCAACGAAAAATTAAGCGCGTACCTCGACTTGCTCATCACTTCCAATACCTCCGACTTAGAGGGTGACTTCAGCGTCCGCTTAGAGCCGAATCTCGACATCGGCCTCGGCGATGGCATGGTGCTGAACGCAGGGGTCAGCGTGGATTTGCAGGGCGGTGACCAACGAGAAGACATGGGGTTGTTTATCGTGCTCTTGCGCGATATGTAGCAGTTTTACGGGCCGCCTTCCAACCAATCGCGGTCTGCGGCCAAGTAAACCTCCTCGACCTCCAAGTCGGCAAAGGCCGCAGACCAGCGCTGCCAATCCGCCCGTTCCTCCTGCTCCTGCACCCGCAGCCGAACCACAAAGGCAAAGCGATTGAGCGCGAACGTCAGCGTGGTGACCTTGCCCCCCCTCAGATCGACCTCCACCTGTTGGGTCTGCCCGCCATAGCTCAGTTCGACCCAGTGCGAACCAGCGGACAGATTGTGGAAAAGCAATCCCTGATAGCCGCGCTTGAGCAATTCGAGCGAATAGCGGCCGTCCAAGCGCACTGTGATATCCTCTGTGATTTCGCTGCCGATCGGAGCCAACACCAAAGCCAGCCAAGCGTCTAGATCATCGAACAGCAACTCGTCGGCAATGGCGACGTCGACAGCTAGCGGTGCTTCTTGTACCATGGCTACGGGCCTTTGATCCGGCATCCAAGTCGGCGGCGGCAATTGGGGCGTGATGCCGCTTTTGCGCGTCAGCGCATAGACCAAGATATTGGTCCCTGCCATCAGCGCATAGGTCGAAATCCCCGAGGCTTCGCCTTCCGTGTTGAAACTAGCCCGCCACTTCCCTTCAAACCCCAAGTCGCTTAACACGGCCACCAACTCGCCATCCAGTTCGACCCCCCACAGCCCCTCTGACGGATGCAATACCTCGGCTTCCTGCTCGGATTCGGTCCCGGATACAACGGGTGCTTGTTCTTGCTGTATGGCCAACAGATCATTTCGATTGTTGGTTGGATAATACCAAGAGCGGTTGCCTTCCTCGTACCTACTGCGCGACCGATCCTCTCCGGGGAAGCCGCCGCCGAACTCGTAAAAGGAATGATATAGCAGATGCGAGGTCGGGACGGGTGCCAAGCGTGCTTCAGACCCCAAAATCTCGCGCAGGTGGTCCTTCATTTCGCGCAAATAGCGGTTGGTGCCATCGATAAACAGGAACCCTCCCTCGCGCAGATAGCGGCCCAAAAGCGCCTTCTCTTCCGCACTGAACTTGGTCAGGAGGTTCGGGTCGTAGGCGGACAAGGTGTCTTCAAAGAGGAAGTGGATGGGATCCTTGAGCAGTTGCTCCGACAGGAAGAGCTCATAGGTCTTGTCCCGCACCTGCGCCAGCAGCTGAGTGTGGTCGCGCACGTAGCGGCTCAGGGCGTCGAGCGCACCGCGACCCGAGCTGGCCCCATAGACGCGCAACTGGGTGAAGTTCACGTAGCCAGACAAGTCGCGGCGGGTCGCCCGACTGGGGATGATGGCGGCGTGCTCCTTGTTAGCCCGAGCCATGTCCTCTATCCTCAACAGATCCATCGAGGCTTCACCCATGCTACCGGCCACCCCCAACGACGAGGGCGAGACCATCTTCTCGCGCTCCAAAATTGGCTCATCTTCCTTCGCACCAACGGCTATCTCGCGCAACGCCAAGGGGGCTGTCGGAGCCTCTATCTCGGGCGGGGTCGTCTCGCTTTCCAGATTGGGGTCGCGGATATCCACGGCCGGCCGGTCAGCCCGCAAATACTCCATCTCCACTTTCAACGCCTCTACGTCCAAGCGGGGCAGGGGAATCGGGCGGGGGGGCTTAAACTGCGGCGGGATGCGGGCGAGGCGCACGCGAAAGGTCTCCGCGTC
>JAPOYQ010000687.1 GCA_026706505.1 Gemmatimonadota bacterium | reverse complement strand
GCAGGGGGCGCTTGGGCATGTACTCGGCGCTAGTGTTACCACGGCCCAGCTTATCCGCTGTTAGGTAACCTTGCTCCGGGATCCAGGCTTTCTCCTCGACGTTGTCTTCCTCGCCAGCACCGGCGGGCATGTCGGGATGCGGCCAGTTGGGGAACCAATCCATGATTCCCTGCCACTCGGCGACGACGGTTCCCAACTCGTGTTCCAGCACTCGCCCGCGCTCGCGCAACTCCCGCCCCTTTTCCCGCGCTGCATCTGGGTCGGTGCGGCCGAGCTGCGCTAGTTGCTTTTTCTCGCTGTTGAGTGCGTCGATATTCCGTTGCAGCTTTTGCCGCGCCGCGTCGAGGGCCAACCAGCGATCTACATTGGCTTTGGCCGGGTCAACCTTGCGCACCCGTATCGCCTCGCGCATGGCGTCGGGATCGGTGCGCACGGCCTTTGGGTCGATCATAATGCTCGCTCTCAGTTTTAGGTTAAAAATGGATTAAAAAATAAGAACGCCGCTGGCGCGAATCGTGGCAATATCGCGGGGTCTCAGCTTTTTGGAGCGATCTTTTGCAGCCACTCGTCCCGTCCGCCGTAGGAGTCAAACACGGCTTCGAGCAAGAGCCGTACGGCTTGGCCAAAGTAGCGGCCCCGCCGCCAGGCCACGCCGATTTCGCGCTCAAAGGCCACGCCGCGCACTTCTACTGTTTTGAGCGCGCCGCTGGCCAGCGAGTCGCGGATGGTCAGTCGCGGCAAAAACGAAATGCCCACCCCGGCCTCCACCAACTTGCGCATGGCCTCTGGACTGCGCAGTTCCATCACTGCGCCCGGCGCTAGGCCGGCTTCGGCGAACTTCTCGTCAATCACCTTGCGCGAGATCGAGTCGGCGTGGAAGAGGATTAGGGGCTCTTCTACCACCTCGGCGAGGGCGACGGACTCGCACTGGGCGAAACGATGGGCTGGCCCGACGACCAAGGGCATGTCGTCGCGGTAAATCGGCACGGCGTCGATTTTGGGATGGGTATAGGGCAGGTGGACCAGCGCGAATTCAGAGCGCTGCATCAGCAGATCGTCGATGAGATAGCGCGAGGGGGCCACTTGGGTCTTGAGCGCGACGCCCGGATAGCGGTGCATGTACTCTTTGAGAATTTCCGGCAGGAGATAGATAACGGCCGCGTCCACCGCCCCGAACTGAAAGCCGCCCCCCGGCTCTAGATCGCTTCGCTGCAGCCGCTCGCTCGCCTCCTCCAGCAAGTCCTCGACTTGGACGGCATAGCTCAGCAGCAGGCGGCCCTCGGTCGTCAGAGCCACGTGCCGATTATCGCGGTTGAAGAGCTGGACTCCCATGCTCTTTTCCAACTCCAGGACCGCGCTGGAAACCGTCGGCTGGGTTACGTTCATCTGGCGCGCCGCTTGGGTAAAGCCGCCCGTGCGCGCCACGGCGAGGAAGTAGCGCAGGTGTTGTAGGTTCATGGGCGCAGCGCTAGGTGGGCTGCGCGGCTTTTACCGATCCGAAGGTTGAGTGGCGCAATACGGTCTGGGTAGCGTAGATGGAACCACCGACTTTGGCTCCGGGCATTGGCATGCTCACGGGCACGTCGGCGACGCGGATATGCCGGCTTGGCTCGCCGCGCACAAAGCTGCGGCAATAGCCCTCCCAATCGGGCGCTGGCACCAAGGGCCAGGAGTCACCAGCGCAATACTGCAAGAGTAGGAGCCGACGCGGATAGGGCGAGGTGTTGGGCAGGGAGCCGTGCAGGGCGCGGACGTGGTGGAGGGAGATGCCGCCGGCTTCTAGCTCGATTTTTTCGGCTGCGGAGTCGTCGAAATCCGCTGTGGTCACCGCACCGGCGAAATGGCCGTCGAGGTGGTGGTTGTAGATCGGTCCCTTGTGCGACCCGGGGATGACGAGCAAGCAGCCGTTGGTCTCGTTCATGTCGTCTATGCACACGCCCACGGCGAGCAGGTCGTCGTTGGTATGCGGATAAAAAGCCCAGTCCTGATGCCACTCCACTGGGCTGCCGAACTCGCCGGATTTCATGTTGAGCTTGTCGCCGTTGGTGCGGATGCGCGGGCCGATTAACTGGCCGACGATGTCCAGAATCCGCTCGTGATGCAGCGTACTGCGGTAAATCTCGTGCTGGGCGACTGGGCTTTTGAGCCGCCGTAGCTTGGGGTTGTCGGGCGCGTGCCCCGGCTCCAAGTCGAATACAGTATCACTTTCGGTCGCGGCGCGCGACTGCTCGACGAACTCGTCGGTGATCTGCCGCAGCGCCTCTACTTCTCCGGGGGTCAATACTCCCTCGACGCCGAGGTAGCCTTTTTCGTGGTAGCTGGCGATTTGTTCTTGTGTCAACATGGTTTTTTCTCCGTCATTTTAGCCTGAGTATTTCGCACTGTTGCTCGGGCAATGCCTCGTAGATTTCGTTGCTGAAGCGCAGGTGCTGTCCGCCCCAGTCGGGCATGTATCCTGTGCTGTAGCAATAATATAGGGTCCGGCGAGGGCGACCGGAAGTATTGACTAGCGAGCCGTGGGTCAATGCCTCGGTAAAGATGATGGCGTCTCCGGCGGCCGCCGGCACTGCTTGTAGCGCCGGATTTTCGTCTGGGTGAGGACCCCAAGGCCTAGGGAAGTTGCTTTTGTGCGCACCGGGGATCACGGCGAAACAGCCGTCTTCCTCGGCGCAGTCGAGTAGGGGAAAGACCGCCTTGGTCAGGGTCGAGACCATCTGCCCGTTGCGGCAGTGATACTGACACTTGGGAATGATGGGCGTGCCGTGCATGTGCAGGCCAGTGTAGCCGCCACCCCAGCGATAGATGGTATAGGTGTGGTTGAGTCGGTACGGCCCCCCGGTGACTGTGGCGACGACGTCTAGGACCGCGGGAATATCGATCAATGCGCGGAAGACTTCGTCTCCTTCGAGAATGTTTGAAATATAGAGGTTCTGTTGCGTGCGCTGGTCGCCTAAACACAGCGGCGGTGGGTAATCGGCCTCGTCCATGGTCTCGAAGCGGTCCAGAACCTGATTGCAGGCGGCGACCACTGCTGCGGGCACGACGCCCTTGAGTACGATGTAGCCCTGCAAGTCGAAGAGGTACTGCTGTTGAGCGTCCATAATATGTTTCCCTTTGCTGGTATTGCTGCCTATCATCCCTTTATTTGAATGTGCGCTGGCGGTTGGTACGCAAAGCAAGAAATTGCTCCTTGCCGGACGATGGGGCAAGCAGCCGACCGGGCCGCACCCAAATGGAGGGTCTGTACTTGTGACTGACGCGAATTACGACAATTCTTGGTGGCCGCTGATATACGACCAGTGGAACGAGCGGGGCGACAGGCAGCAGACGCACGAGCGCGAGTTCCAATTCTATAGCAAGCAGCTCGCCGGAGAGACGGGTCCGGTCCTCGAAGCGGCTTGCGGCACTGGTTCGATTCTGCTCCGCCTTTTGCGCCAGGGCGTTGACATCAGAGGTTTCGATTGCGCCGCAGGGATGCTGGCCGTTTTGCGGCGCAAGGCAGCGGATTTGGGGCTGGACGATATCGACCGCCGCGTCTGCTGTCAGGACATGATTGATTTCTGCTACGATCAATCCTTTGCGGCCATTCTGATTCCGGCCAGCTCGTTCATGCTCTTGCCCAGCCAGGCAGCCCAAATCGCCTGTCTCGAACGCATCCGCGCCCATCTGGTGCCTGGTGGGCGGCTGCTGATGAACTTCTACATCCCTTCGTTTGCCGGCGACCTGCTTGCCCACATCGATCCGTCCCCGTCGCTGGAGGAATTCGGCGAATTCCCCCACCCCCAAACAGGCCGCCGAATCAGCGTTTGGTTCAAAAAGATCGTTGATCTGGGCGAGCAGACTGAGCACTACCAGTGGTTTTTTGCCTACGACGGAGAAACAGCGGGAGAGTCCATGACGGCGCGGTGGATCTACAAGGAAGAATTTCAGCTATTGCTGCGCCTAGCAGGATTTAGCCGCTGGCAGCTTTTTGGCACCCATGACGGCCAGCCGTACGCAGGTTCAAAAGAGATCGGGACGACGTACTGGGTCGTCGATCGCTGAGCGGATCGAGGCGATAAATGTCTGTGAAATCGGCTGCTGGTCGCCGCCAAAGCAGTTTGCATTCAAACCTGCAAATGCAGAAATTATGTCCGTTTATTTCAAGGAGAATTGAGGTCTTATTTTGCCAAACTCGCCACGCAGAACGCTTAGTCTTTTCGTCCTGCTGTTTTTGATCTGGCTGCTTTTGTCGGGCATTTACACGGGTCTGCTCTTGGGCTTGGGCGTGCTCTCGTG
>JAPOYQ010000251.1 GCA_026706505.1 Gemmatimonadota bacterium | reverse complement strand
TCTTCAGTAGCTGACTCTGGTAGATGTTCATGCAGGTGATGGCCGGCCACCGGGCCTCGGGGCAGACCGCTCCCACGTGAGCCGCCCAAGCTGTGGTGATGCCGGTGCCGACCAGTTGCAGCCAGAACGGCTTGTTGGCGGCCGCGACTACGGCCTGCTGTTGCATCAGTTGCGAGGCACCGCCCCCGATAATTAGGCCGTCCGCGATGTCGTCGCGCAGCATCGTCATGATCGGCGGCCTGTCCACGTGCATGGCGATGGGCCGGTTGATCCGCGACCGAACTTGGAGATTGCCGGCGATATCCTCCTGTGGTATCGGAGTCTCGATCATCGCTAGTTGCTCGTACTGTTCGAGCGATTTTAGCAGCGGGACCGCATTGGCGGCATTCACTAGGTGGCCGTTGAAATCGAGGTCGAGTCTAAATTGCGGCGGAACTACGCGCAGCACCGCCTGCAGGCAGGCGTGCAGGTCCTGCCACGGCCTCGTCTTGAGCTTGGCCGACATGTACCCTCGCGCAACCGCCATCTCGCACTGTCGAGCCCAATCCTCCGGGCCCATGTCGCAGGTCCACCAGGAGATCGGACACCCGTTGCGCACCCGCGGCCCAAGCAGGTCGCAGATTGGGACGTTCTCGTTTTTCGCCACGGCATCGAACAGGGCGATCTGCACGCCGGCACCGAGATCGTCTCTCCATAATAGAGCCGCTGCCTCTTCGCCGACGATGCGTTCTGCGATGTCGTCAGGTACCCGGGAATGGGTGGCGTTCGGGATGGTCTCACCCCAACCAACGACGCCGTTGTCCAGCATCAGCTTGCATGCCTGAACGATCCGCCACGGCGCAATCCAGTACTGCAGGTGCTGACCAGCATACTTCTCGAATGGCACGTCGAGGTTCGTGAGTTCGACACTAGCCACCTTCACGTTGGATCTCCTTGGCGACTGGCGAGCCCATCGCGACGGCTGCCTCGGCGTAAGATGGGGTGCTACCGGGAATCAGGATGGCTCGACCTCATGCGGACGACTTGCGGCTGATGTAATCTTTGGCACAAATGAGCTAGTCATCGAGAGCCCGTAGTAACGCCTTTGTGTAGCCCACGGCAAAGGCGGTGGCTGCGCGCTGGCTATCGTCATCGTCGTAGTGCGGCAGGTGGTCCATCTGCAAGCCGCCGTTGAAACCTACCTCGCGCAGCGTTTCGAGCACGGCAAACATATTCATGTCGCCGTCGTCGAGTCCGACTTCGGCGTACCCGCCGTCGGGGACCGTTCCTTGGACATTGCGGAAGTGGGTGTGGAAGATTTTCCCCTGCCGACCCCAGTGGCGGATATCGTCCAGAACGCCGTCCCCGAGGGCTTCGTAGCGGGTGCCTATGCAGTAGAGCAGACCGCTGTGGTCGCTGGGCACTGCGGCTAGGATGTCCGTCCAGCGCCGGGGGGAGAGTTCGCTATCGGGCATGGGGGGATCGGAGGGATGGATGATGAGCCGCACGTCGCAGGCCTCGGCCACGGGTACGAGCCGTTCGTACATGTGCACGCAGCGTTGCCAGTGCTCCTCTGGGTCGAAGGGCTCGATGGGATCGGCGGCGAGGCTTTGCCGCAGGCGCTCGGCGTCGAAAGCACCCATGCGGTAGCCACCCCGATGGACCTTGGTGTAACCGCCGCGGTAGCCCGGATTGTGGTGCCGGTATGCCGGCGTCTGCGCCAGATGGCCGGGCATCGACATGAATGGAATGCCCACGCGCCCGATAGTCTCGACCGCAGTGCATAGGGCGTCGAGCTGCGCCTCGCCACCGGGTTCGCCGCTCAGGAAGCGGATTGGTTCGGCCGGGGTGACGCGGTAGATGTGCAGTCCGGCTGTCTCGACTCGGGCTTTCAGTATGCGCAATTCCTCCAGGTGCGGGTAGCCCTGCTCGGCAAACCCGGGTAGGCTTTCCGCGTTGTGGATGTCGATGCCATCCGCGCCGACCTGCACGGCGAAGCGCAGGTAGTCGTCGGAGAGATCGCGCTGGCGTACGAGGACTTTCATCGGTGAATCTCCAGCATTGGGGGTCGCGTCAGCAGCCAAAGTATTGAAAAATGCCCTAGCGGACAATTCGCTCGCTGCCTTGGGAGACGGGCCAGTCTGCAACCGATCTTCGGTACAACGACTCGGCTGGTTATATTGTGCGGAGAATGTCGGTAGCCACGCCAGCGCCGCAGGAGGACTTTTATGAAGAACGGCCAGTACCCAATTCACCTATGGCGGTGTTGTGTGTGCGCGTTGATCATAACGCTGCAGGGAGCCCAAACTATGTCCGCCGAGACTAGGTCGACCAGTACAAGCGAAAGCCCCCCAAAGGTCATGGGGCTGGAGAAGGTGATTGCCTTCTACGGAGCCTATCCAGAACTCGAATCGCAGACCTTTACCAGAGGCGGCGATTGGAAGTATTGGCAGGCTAGAGGTGGGATCGTCTCCGAGGGAGTGGTCCACTACAATTTTTTGGGCAAGAACGTCGACGAGGCTTCCGATGTCCTGGTCCAGATGGACTTTGCCGACAATCCCAACCCAGTGATCAACATCGACGAGTTTGGCTGGGATTACGACGGAGGCATTGACCAGCACACGGCCGCGGTCCTCCAGGCCGTGCGCGAGAAGAGGCCGGACCTGAAAATCACGGTCTGGCAGATGCGAGGACCGGTTGCGCCGGAGTTGGCGGCGGTGTACCAGCAGACGGTCGAGCTGGTTTTGCTGGAGACCTATTTCGACCTCAACGACGCGTGGATGATCCCGTTTCAGCTTCAGGCCGCGCGGCTTACCGGTCTGTTGGACAAGTCCGTGGTGGCCCTGGGGCTGGGCAAGGAGAGCAAGGACAAAGGCGACCATCGGTGGACCCAAACGGCAGAAGAGTTAGAACAACAGATCCATCTGATCCGCTTTGTCGCGCCCGAGTCGCCCGGCGTAGGGTTCTTTGGCAAGTGGAAGCTCAAGGAGAACAACTGTCCGCTGACGGACAAACAGTTGGATGAGGTCTGCGGCCAATTTCTAGAGACTCCCACCGACGGCAGTGGCCTTGCGCCTGAGCTGCTCGAACTGGGGAAGGTGTTCACCAAGCACTACCAAAAGCCGGCCATCTTCTGTTCGTCGGAGTTCGCACTACCGCATTTCCACTCTGGCCACGATGGAGGTCCTTGGGGCAGTATGCGCGAACCTCCGACCGTGCGCCTATTGATGATGAATCTGGGTCAAGAAGACGCCAAAGGTGTCAAAGCACGGTTGCGCAGTCCAGGAGACGAGGGCGAAGTCTGGGCCAGTGGACAGGCAGACATCCCGGCCCGGTCCGTCGCGGTCGCCTTGCTGGACATACTGCCGGGTAAGCAATACAATGGCTGGACTGGCACCGAGATTTTGGAGGTTGAAGCGCCGGGATCCGCAGTGTTCATTTTTACGGATTCTCGTTTTCATGGGAGATAGGGTGACGATTACGACGGCGTGCGTGCGACGGCTCCATCGGCGAAGAGTCGAGTAGATCAGTAAGAACACATCAGATCGTCGAGCAGTAGGTGTCGGCTCTGCGCCGGTACCATCTCGTCGACGTACACCAACTTTTCGCGCAACTGTACGAAGAAACCTTTGAGCCGCAGCGGGTAATCGACCAGCCCATTGCCGCCGGTGGCGCCAATTGCACTTGCGTGGCCACTGGTAGCGCTCAAACGGGTATTCGCCCGGCAGGTCAATACCCATGTAGCGCCAGCCGTCAAAATTGACAAAGGACGTGCTCTCGCTGTCGTTGGTGTTCCAGTCGGCGCGGCCGTTGAGTTCGGCGCCCAGGTGGACCCACTCTTCGCCCTCGGCGTCCTCTAGGGCAAAGACGATGCGGCTCCAGCTCGAATTGCCGTAGACCCACAGGCCGATCTGACGCGGAGCCCCCGGTAGGACGACGGCTTCACTCATCTCACAGAAGTTGTAATAGGCCGTCACGTCCGGTCCCCCTTGCGGACCGGCCAACGCCACCCGAGCGACTGCACCGCGCTCGCTGTCCTGTACAGCGCTCCAGGAAAAACGCCCCGGACGCCGCACCACGTCCCAAGTGTAATTCTCGAAGGCCGTGTCTTGGCGCGCGCTTACCCGCCAAGTACCGGGGTCGTCGAGTTCGTGCAGGAGGACGGCATCTGGGCCAGGCGCTGCCGCATAACGCCAAGTGCCGGCGCGCGCGGCCATAATTCGCCGCGCTACCTCAGCGGCGTCGAAGTCATGGCCGCGCGCGCCGGCACTTGGCGTTATGCGGCAGCGCCTGGCCCAGATGCCG
>JAPOYQ010000801.1 GCA_026706505.1 Gemmatimonadota bacterium | reverse complement strand
AGTACCCAGCAAACAGACTATTGAGGAGGCTGCGGGCTTAGCCGCGTACTGGAGCAAGGGCAAAACGGCGAAAAAGGTCTCCGTGGCGTACACCTTGGTAAAACACGTCACCAAGCCGCGTGGCGGCGCGCCTGGGCAGGCGCTGTTGCGCCGCGAGAAAACGATCGTCGTGGAGCCCACTTTGTTGAAGAAAGAATCGGCCGAATAGTCATATAATCAATAATATGTTAAACAAACAACTAATACTAATCACCGGACCCACCGCCACAGGTAAAACAGAAATAGCCCTCGAAGTAGCCCAGCACTTGCCCAAAGTGGAAATCATCTCGGCCGACTCGCGGCAAATCTACCGCTACATGGATATCGGCACGGCCAAACCAACCGCTGAACAACAAAACCAATGCCCTCATCACTTGCTTGATGTGATCGATCCCGAGGAGACCTACAGCGCGGGAGCGTATGAGCGAGCCGCGCGGAGCATCATTGAGCAGGTCTGGAACAGAGGGGGACTGCCCATCATGGTTGGAGGGACCGGCCTGTACTGGCAGAGTGCACTGGACGGATGCTTTGAGGACGCGACCGAATACGCGCCGACCCGTGCCGAATTGCAAAATCGCCTGCATTGCGAAGGGCTTGCCTCCCTATACGAGGAGTTGGGCCGTCGAGACCCGGTCGCGCAAGCGCGGTTGCAGCCGGGTGACGCACAGCGAATCCTGCGGGCTTTGGAGGTGGTAATGGTCGGAAAGGGCGCGCTCAGCACGCTATGGCGGGAGCGCAAGGGACAACCCCTTGTACAGCAGCCACAGATGATTAGTCTGACTATGGCGCGCAATCGGCTCTACGAGCAGATCGATCAGCGAGTCGAGCAAATGGTCGAGCAGGGATGGGTTGAGGAAGTCCGCTCCTTGCGCGAAATGGGCTACGACTCAAGTAACAGCGCCTTGGGGACTTTGGGTTATCTTGAAATATGCAGCGCGCTGGCAGGGCATTTCCCTTGGCAAGAAGCCATTGAGCGAACCAAGCAGCGCACCCGCCACTTGGCCAAGCGACAAATAACGTGGTGCCACCGCGACCGCCGCTTGCGTGAATTAGACCTCGACGCATGGGGAAAGGCCGGCGTCGTCCAGCGCATCGTCGACGAGTGGGAATATCGATGGGGCAGTGGGACGGGTTGACAGCGGTTGGGGCCTCTCCTACCTTAGGACTGCAAAATTAGCGGGAGTAGTTCAGGGGTAGAACGCAAGCTTCCCAAGCTTGATGTCGCGGGTTCGATTCCCGTCTCCCGCTCCATTATCCGCCTGGCCAACTGGGTCGGGCGGATTTTTTAATTCTTCCAAAGGTATTGCCGTCGGCGTAATATCCATATACCTTTATCGATAGAACATCTTGCCCCGCATTATGATACGTAGATTAATTGCTTGATTCACTATGGTCGTCGTAAAACAAATCGAGCCCGATAGTCTCGGCGCGCGTGCGGGTTTTCTCATTGGTGATCGCATTCTACGCATCAATGGTGAAGAAGTGCGCGATTTGATCGACGTTCAGGTCAACAGCGCCGAGGAAGTGATCTGCGTAGAAATCGAGCGCGGCGAAGACCTGTACGAGGCCGAGATCGAGCGCCGAAGTGGAGAGTCCTTAGGGCTCGTCTTCGACGACAT
The DNA here is from genome assembly GCA_026706505.1 of Gemmatimonadota bacterium. The sequence goes on along the minus strand of JAPOYQ010000801.1, from coordinate 2,630 downwards.
GCGCTTGCGCAGCTGCAATAACAAATGCGTCTTCTGCTTTATCCACCAAATGCCCAAGGGCATGCGGCGCAGCCTGTATTTTGAGGATGACGATTTTCGCCTCTCCTTTCTCCACGGCTCGTACGTGACCTTGACCAATGTCCGCGAAAGCGATATCGACCGCATCATTGAACAAGGGCTAACGCCGCAATACATCTCCGTCCACGCCACCGACCCCGAGCTGAGACAAATCATGCTCGGGCGCACCAAAGCGACCGTTGATATCAACGAGCGCTTGCGCAAACTAGCGGACAACGGCATTGAAATGCATACCCAAGTCGTAGTCTGCCCAGGCTGGAACGATGGGCCGCACCTGGAACGCACAGTGGCTGATCTGTCCGAGTACTATCCCGCGGTGCGCTCGGTGGCGCTCGTGCCGGTGGGGCTGACCGATCATCGGGACAAGCTCGTCCAGCTCGACCCGGTGACCCCAGCCAAGGCCACGGAGTACGCGGATGCAGCCGAAGCGTGGGGCTTGCAATTCAAAGCGCGCTTTGGCGAACGGTTCGTCTATGCGGCGGATGAGATCTTTCTGCTGACGGGCCGGTCCCTGCCAGCAGCGTCGTATTACGATGCGTTTCCCCAACTAGAAAACGGCATCGGCATGGTGCGCTCCTTCCTCGACATTTGGGACGAAGCGAGCAAGAGGCTGCCAGCGCGCACTGACAAGGCCATGCGGATCGGCCTGCTGACCGGCCGCTTGGCCGAGCGAATCCTCGTGCCCCTAGTGACTAGGCTGAACGCCATTGAGAACGTACAGATCGATCTTCTACCGGTAGATAACGACTTTTTCGGCCACGGTATCACGGTGTCGGGCCTGCTGACCGGCCGCGATATGGCGGCGCGTGCGCGCGATGGAATCGAGCGGGATTTGGTCTTGCTGCCGCCCAATTGCATCAATGGCGAGGGCTTGACGTTGGACGACATGACCGTGCCCCAACTTGCGGCAGAGGTAGGCATCCCCCTCGCAGTAGGGGGGTACGACTTGGTTGAATCACTTGAGCACTTTTGGGTCGATCAGAGCCTAAAAGTGCTGGGAGAAGGGCGGCAGCTAACCGAATTGGGTTACTACATAGGGCGCGAAAAATGAGCACCCAAACCGTCGAGAATCATCGCCGTCCCATCGTGGCGATTGTCGGGCGGCCCAACGTGGGCAAATCGACCCTGTTCAACCGCATCTTGGGGACTCGATGGGCCATAACCGATGGCCAGCCTGGGGTCACGCGCGATCAGATATTCGCCGCGGCTGAGTGGGGAGGGCGCTCCTTTACTTTGGTCGATACGGGGGGCTACATGCCCAATGCCAAAGACGCGCTATCCTCGGCAGTGCGCTCCCAAGCGGCAAATGCATTGGCAGAAGCGGACATAGCTATTTTTCTTTGCGATGGGACCACAGGTTTGACCGATCTGGACCAAGAGATGGGGGCCATGCTACGCAGCGGGGGCGGCAAGTGCTTGCTGGCCGTCAACAAGGTTGATGGGGTGGGGCCGGCCGCGCCGCTCGACGAATTTTACCGGCTCGGCTTGGGGGATCCCTTGCCGGTTTCTGCCGTTACCTGGCGGCGTTCCGGTGCCTTGCTCGACGCACTCATTGCGCTCTTCGACGAGGCTGAAGCTTATGGGTCGGAATGGGATGAAGAAGCGATTCGGGTCGCTTTGGTCGGGCGGCCCAACGTGGGCAAATCCACGCTGATCAACCGCCTCGCAGGCCATCAGGTTTCCATTGTCCACGATCGGCCTGGTACGACCCGGGATCCAACTCAACTGCGCTTGACTTGGCAGGATAGCCATCTGTTGTTCGTGGATACGGCCGGTTTGCGGCGACGATCTAAGGTCGATGATCCGGTGGAATTCTACAGCACGCGTCGGGCGGCCAATAGCATTGACCAAGCCGATGTGGCGGTAGTGCTCATAGATGGTGCCGAGGGGTGGGCCATGCAAGATGCCCGCATCATGGAACAGGTGATAAAGTCAGGCTGTGGCTTGGTGGTGGCGATCAATAAATGGGATTTAGTTGCTGAAAGTACCGCGGATGAGTACCGCCGCAAGTTGCGCGACCGCTATCCCTTTTTGCGCGATTATCCAGTGCTGTGCATATCGGGCTTGACCGGGAGGCGCATTCACAAGTGTCTCGAAGCGGTGGCCGCGGTGGGCAATAAGCGCCGGACGCGGATTCCCACCGCGCGCTTGAACAAGATTATTCAACAGCTATCTGGCGAGTATCTGGCGACTCAAGAGGGCCGCGACATTCGCCTGCTCTACGCCACCCAACACGCGGTTAACCCGCCAGCGTTTACAATCTTTACGAATCAGCCCCGCTCCGTGCCGGGGAATTATCGACGCCACATCGAAAATCGCCTGAGGTCAGAATTTGATTTCGAAGGAACGCCCTTGCGCATCGTCTGGCGTCGGCGCAAAGGATACAGGGAAGTGCGATCGTGAAGAATCCATTGCAAAACAAGCTGTATTACAGCATCAGCGAAGTCGCAGAACTCACACAGCTACAACCCTATACGCTCAGGGCTTGGGAGAAGGAGTTCTCCTGTTTGCGGCCGCGCCGTGCGCGCGGTGGTAAAAACAGGGCCTATAGG
>JAPOYQ010000283.1 GCA_026706505.1 Gemmatimonadota bacterium | reverse complement strand
TCGGAGGCCTCTAGGCAGCGGTCTTTCTCCATCGCCTTTTGGCCTTCTTCAAAGTAGTAATCCGCGCCTTGGAGTTTCTCGGGCGGCGTGCTGGCACAAGCGGCGATGAACAAGACGAGCGGGAAAGCGAGGTATTTCATAGCTAGCTAGCGATTAGAGAAGAACAAATAAATAAGCCCACCGAGCACGGTGGATACGATCACAGGTTCGACAAATTTGCTCCACGTTTGTTCCTCTAATTCGGTCTTGGCGAATTCGAATTGGTCGTGCTGGAGCATTTCTAGCTGCTTCTTGGGGATCTGATCGCGCTGTGTGCGGGTGATTTCATCCTGCCAGTGGACCACGTCGTCGCGCTCGTCGCTCAAACGCAGGGCGAGCGTTACTTGGCCCTGGCGGCTGACTTTGCTGCCGCGCAATCCCGAATGCGCGGAGATGCCGAGGTCGAGCACCCGGTAGGACAGGCGCATACTCGCCGGTTCGACTGCCGTTGAATCTAAAGTCACGCTAAAGCCGCGCGTCAATAGCCGGTTGGCCAACAGGTGCTCGACCATCCAATTGGCGTCGTGCTTGCTCTGCGCCACGACCAACAAGGGGGCCGTCGCAGCGTCGTCCGGCATCTCAATGCGCGCCAAACTCTCATCGACCGCACTCGCCACGGTCTCGACCAACAAGTCCATATTGGTGGGAAAAGGAACGGCGACCGACGCGGTAGCACAGAGCATCAGCGCGGCCAAAAGGCGATAACAGGCTCGGAGCAAGATCGTTCTCATCAACCACCGAGCTGCTTTATCTTGTCGCGGACAATGGGCACGTATTCACTATCTGGATATTCGTCAATCAGCTTGCGCAAGGCCGCAAGCGCCCGGTCGCGTTCGCCTAACTTGATGTGGCAGTTGGCGATTTTTATTTGGGCGTCGTCGGCCTTACCCGTATTGCTGAAGGCAAACACCTTGGTGAATTCGATGAGCGCCTGCTGGTATTTGCCCAGTCCGTAATAGCACTCTCCCTTCCAGTACTGGGCGTTGTCGGACCACTCGCTCATGGGAGCTTCCTGCAGCAAGCGGTCAAACTCGACCAAGGCGCGGTCGTATTGCTTGTGGCGATAGTAGTAGAGCGCACCTTGGTACATGTTGAACGCATCGCTTTTGCCGACGGCAGCCGTCGGCTCGGCTCGTGTAGCGGGAGTGCTGGTGTTAGCGGCGACGCGCGATGGCATCGCGCGAGGGCGGGGCAGAGAATCCAGCCGTGCACTCAAGACGCGGCTCTGGCCTTGGAGGGACCTGAGGGCCTGCCGCAACTGGGCGTTGGATGTCTCTAACTGGCGCACGCGCTCGGCCATGGCCTGCTCGCGCTCGTACGCGGCTGCAACAGCGCGTTCGAGGACCTGGAGGGCCTCGCTTTTTTCCTCTGGCTGGGCATCTTCCCACTGAACGGGGGGTTGTTCGATTTGCGGCGGCGCAGCACAAGCCCCAAGGCCCAAGGCCAACACCAACGCGCTTTTAGCGCTTTTCATTGCATTTTTTATTGGAATCACAAATGAACCATCTTTGACGAATATAGCATAATCCCCCTCCCAAACCAAATCTCGTCACGCGCTGGGCAGCGCCTTGATGCGCTCGACTAATTGGGTAGTGGAAGTGCCCGGCCACAGCGGCAGGGCGCGAACTTGACCACCGCGCGCTTCGACGTGTTCGCGGCCAACGATGGCGTCTGGGGCGTAATCGCCCCCCTTGACCAAAACATCGGGCGCGAGCGCGGCCACGAGGCCCTCGACGCTTTCACCAGAGAAGATACACACATGCGAAACGCATTCTAAGGCCGCGAGCACGGCAGCGCGGTCGTCTTGCGGGCACAGGGGCCGTCCGTGGCCCTTGAGGGCGCGGACCCCGTCGTCGTCGTTTAACCCCACCGCGAGACAGTCACCCAAAGCGCGCGCCGCGCGCAAGTACTCGACGTGACCGCGGTGCAGCAAGTCAAAGCATCCATTGGTGAAGACGAAGGTCTGCCGCGCTTTTCTCGCTTGGCTGCGGACGGTGAGCAATTGATCGCACGTAATGATTTTGGCGGAACCGGCCAAGGCCGGCTGTCCATCGGGTGACTGCATGGATAACGACGAGGTCAAAAGATGGGGTGGATGACGGGAGTTGAACCCGCGCCCTCCAGGGCCACAACCTGGCGCTCTAACCAACTGAGCTACATCCACCACTATGTCTTGCGGGCTGCATGGCGTGCCCAGTAGGACTCGAACCTACGACCGTCTGCTTAGAAGGCAGATGCTCTATCCAACTGAGCTATGGGCACATCGCCAAGCGGTGCAAGCAGTTAAAAATATTAGGGCCTATCCTACACAAAGTCAACGCGACTCGCGGCTAGGCCGGGCCCCAACCACCTATTCGACCGGGACCTCGCCGCCGTGCCAGGGAAAGGCGTAGCTGGGGTCGTTTACAAACCGTCTCAGGCCGCAGGATAGGCGCACCGACGTCATCGGCGGCAAGGTCACGGTGAAGTGCTTGCCGTTGACCTGAATGGTATTGGCGCTCGCGGTTTTGCTCGAACGCACGCGGGTATTGGGGTTGAGGTCGTCGCTGCTGTAATCCGTCCCCGTGAACTCCACTTCTGTGAAGGAATGCTCGCCGAAGGCACCGGACTGGACGATGAGGTTCCGGCACTCGCTGTGGCTGGTGTTCACTAGCTGAATTCCGCATCCATTGGCGGAGAGATCATCGACGAGGGCGGCCACGTCCGGCGGCAGGCCGGGGCGGCTGGCGTCGGCGTCGAAGTAACGCACGGTCGCGCGCAGTATTCCCCCATTGTAGAGCTGACCAGGGCAGCCCATGGTCGTCTGCACGAGGCCCTTGACGATCACGGGATTCGGCGGCCAAGCGTTGTCGGCGATGATCTGCTGGACGGTGCGAGTGTCGCGCATCATACCCTCGAGGAAATCGGCGACCTGTTGGTAGTCGGCCTGCAAACACTGCACCGGCCAGTCCGGGTTCTTGCCGTCGTAATACTGGAAGCGGGCGAATTCAGTGCGGGCACCGCCGCGGTCGCCGATGGGCGGGAGCTCGTTCCAGTCGGTGCCGCCGCCGTCCCGCACCCGAGTGACGAGCTCGTAGTCGCCCTGTGACATGGATTCGTGCCACAGGTTGACCAGATGGGTGGGGCCGCCGCGGATGGTGAACTCGGCGTAGCCGGTCCAGCCGTCGGGTCCATGGCTCTTCGGCACCACCAACTCGCCATGCTCGGTCTTGCCGCGGTCGAGGAGGGCGACGATCTGCGAGCGCAACACTTCGAGGTAGTAATCGTCACCACTGAGCAGATGGGCGCACTGGGCCCCGACGATGAGACCGAGAAAGAGTCGGTCGGCCGCGCTCTCGCTGCTGCTCCAGCCGTGCAATCCCCCCCACCACTGGCCGTCGCGGTGTTCGCCGATCTTGCCGGTGGGACCGACGTTGTCGGGAATGACCCCATCGTTTTTGCGGATGCGCTCTATCCAGCCGCCGACGTAGTCGAGGACCCACTTCTTGTACTTCTCGTCGCCGGTGTAGAGGTAGGCGTTGGTCACCAAGGCCGTGGCGCAGAGGCCGGCCGGTTCGTCGCCCTGGAGCGCCATCTTGTCGAAGAGGTCGAGGATTTCCTCGCGACGAGCCTCGTCCTCGTACCACCGCGGCTCGAGTTCCTTGATCTTCGGGTAGAGGAAGTGAGGCGTCAGCGGCTCGGGACTCGGGTTGTCCTGGAGCGCGTTGCGATGGCCAAAATCGCCCAGCGAGCCGCGATCGAGCCAGTGGCGCACCAAGTGGACGTGATCCGAGATGTCCCCGCCTCGGTGGACAATGCCTTCGTGCTGGCGCACGGACGTCAGCGGGCCGGCACCGCCGTGGAGTGGCGAGCGGAAGACGCCGTGCTCGGTATCGAAGTTGGGCGCGTTGGAATCCTCGCCGATGTACATGGCGGCGAACTTGCGAGCGCGCTCGCGGTTGGACGGATTGGTCGGGTCGGCGACGCCAAAGTCGTAGAGCATCTGATTGCCCTCGCCCATGTGGAACCAGTCGGCGTTGAAGGGGATGCTGAGGTTCCAGTACTCGTTGCGCAACTGCGGCATGTACATGGGATGCCTAGGCTCGTCGTCGGTCAGTTGGCGCTCCTCGCTGTAGAGCCAAGTGATCGCATCCCATTCCCGCTTGGCGATGTGGAGGAAGCGCTCGTGGCCGCCTAGGGCGTAGAGCATGGCGCGCATGGAGCGGCTTTCGTAGGCGTCGTCCACGTCGAAGAAATGGTACACCCGACCGTCGGAG
>JAPOYQ010000569.1:3782-4300 GCA_026706505.1 Gemmatimonadota bacterium | reverse complement strand
CGATAAAAAATAGTGACCGATTCGTTGCGGTCGAGCGCGAGCAAAACATCTTTCATGCGTCGTCTTAAGTCGAGAATAGATGCTTTCATAATTTCTCCTTAAGTGTACACATAACGTGTGCAATTAAAAATAAATGTCAAGCGGTGAATTGTCAGGTAAAATACTGGAGGCGATTCGTCAGCTCTGCGGAGAGGCTGAGGCGATGATCGGCGTTTAAAACACGTCGGCTTAGGGTGAAATATCGCCCTAAGCTATCGCCTTAGGGCGATATTTCACCCCCAAAAATCGTTCAGACCGGCTTTTTTATAATAATTCTATTCTGATCTATCCTTATTAAAAATAGCATCTTACGTGCAAGATGTTATTCGAGGCATTTACCTTGGCACACTTCTTGCAATGGTAGGTCCGTTTGAACTATCGGCTAGTCGAGTCGAGGCTGGCCCTGTGTTGGATTGAATAAGCAGTGCCATGCCAACACGAGGAATTCAAACTGACCCACTACCATACCAAGCAAGAAG
>JAPOYQ010000569.1:0-3760 GCA_026706505.1 Gemmatimonadota bacterium | reverse complement strand
ATGTTAGGAGGGACTTTTTCTGCCGGGACCCGCATTGCGTGGACGGTGCTATGGGTATCGCTGGTAGCCGGAGCGCAGGCAGCAGTCCAAGCCGAAGCCCCGACACTGCCGGAAACGATGACCGAGGACAACGTCATGGAGTTCATCGAAGAGCACGAGATTTCGACGGTGGAAGCGTTCGTCGAAGCGCTGCCGCCGCTGCACAAGCAGTCCTACGTCAGCGTGTTCGGATCGCAGAGCCCAGTGGCGGACTTCATTTCGACGAGTCAACCGCGGATCGTCTCCTGGGGTGCCGATGCGCGCTTCATCCTCACCTGGACTGTCAACCCGGATGACCCGTTCACCAACTCTGTGGAGTTCCTGCAGCCTCTACCGGAGGAAGGGCGTTGGAGCGCGGGAGTGATCGACTTCGGCTCCGATCCGCCGGAACTCCGTCATCCCACTACGTGCGCCAGTTGTCATAGCAGCATCAACAAGCCGTTATGGGGGCGTCCCTACGTGTTCAAGGGCACCGAACATGAATACGAGAAAAGTAAAAACCTGTCTGTCGATGAAGCCGCGCTGTACAAAACCATGACGACCACGACCAATTCTAGGCTGACGCCGCTGGACCGGGATGGCTACAACACCCAGCCAAGGGGGATCAAGTTCGGCATTAGGAGGGACCTCATGCTGCCGAATCGAGCGTTCATGAACGTCATCGGGTGGCGTCATGCCGAGGTCCTGTTCAGCCGCCTACGCGACCGGGAAAACTACGACAGTCTGGTCGAAACCGTGATGTGCGGCGGCGACGGGCAACCCGACAACCTACGCGAGCGGGTGATCGGCCAGTTCAGCCAGGAGTTCTACAATCCACGCCTGCTAAGCGGAACTCTCGAACCCGTTCAGGGGGAGAACGAACTTCCTTCGACATCGAGGGCCCGGAACGACTACAAGTACCAAGCCTTCGCGATCGCTTTCCTCATGCTCCACGATCTTTGGCAGAACAACGAGCGGGTTACCAAGTTCTATCGGGAGACATCCAACGAGCTCTTTATCGACTTGTCTAGCTCGCGGGAGGCGCTACGCTACGGCCCGGGGCAAGCGACCGCCGAAGACGAGCTGGTTGCCACGCACAACGGGTTGTTCGCGCTACCGGGGTCTGCGTCTATCAGTGAACGCGGCTATCGCTATGGCGCGCCGGGAGTCGAGACCGGTGTCCTGCGGTCTCACTCCAAACTGTTCGCCCCTCAGGTCTGCGGCATCCTGCAGGAGGCCGACTCGACCGAAGTTTCCATCGCGGCGGGAGCAAGTCCGGTGTCAGAAGGGACGGCAGCAACGTTCACCTTGACGCGTTCGGGCGAGACCGCGGAGGCGCTGACCGTGACCGTGAGCGTGACGGAGACAGAGGCGCTGCTGGCCGCCAATTCGCCCTCCACGGTGACGTTCGCGGCGGGCGAGAGTAGCGCCACGTTGACAGTGTCCACGGACGACGACGCGGTGGTAGAGCGCGCGAGTGTGGTGACGGCGGAGGTCGCGGAGGGGGAGGGCTACACGGTGGCGACCGAGGCGGGTTCGGCGGAAGTGACGGTGGAGGACAACGACGAGGCGCAGTTGGCCGTGTCGGTGGATCCAGAGGAGATTGAGGAAGGAGAGGCCGCGACGGTGACGGTGGCGATTACCAACGGCGTGACGTTCGCGGAAGACCAGACGATCGCGCTCGGCTTCACTGAGAGCACGGCGACGAAGGACGAGGACTACACCGTGTCCTCCGAGTCGCTGACGCTGGCGGCGGGCACGAGTTCGGTGACAGCAACGGTGACTGCGACGGACGACACCGACGAGGAAAGCGCCGAGACGGTCGCCGTCGCGGTCGAGCACGACGGGGCGATGGTCGGTCAAGCGACGGTCACAATCGCGGCTAGCGACGTAGTGGCACTGACGGCGAGCTTTACCGGCGTACCCGCGTCGCACGACGGCTCGACCATCTTCACCTTCAACCTTTCGTTCAGCGAGCCGGTGGCGGTCAGTTACAAGGTACTGCGCGACCAAGCCCTCAGCGCCAGCAACAACGGCACTGTGCGCAAGTGCCGCCGCGTGGACGGACGCAACGACCTGTGGGAAGTTCACATCGAACCCAGTTCCAACAACGACATAACCGTCACCCTGTCGTCGCCTTCCTCCGACTGCGCCGCCGCCGACGCGGTCTGCACCGCCGCCGACAAGCTCCTGTCGAATGAGCCGACTGCGACAATCTCCGGTCCGTCGGCTAAAGTGGTAGCCGCATCCGCGCCGCTGGGGTTAGCACCCAATGCGCCCAACCCCTTCAACGCCAGCACCCTCATCCCCTACCGCTTGGCCACCCCCGGCGCGGTGCGGCTGGAGATTTACAACCTCCTTGGGCAGCCCATGCGCACGCTGGTCGATCAATTCCAAGATGTCGGCTCCTATCAGGTGTCCTGGGACGCCCGCGATCAGCGCGGTGCGGCCGTGGCGGCGGGGGTGTACTTGGTGCGGCTGCACTATCCGGGTGGCGTGCAGACTCGGCACCTACTCTATCTCAAGTAGGCCCGGCCCTTGGTAGTGCGTCACTTTGAAAATTTCAGTCCCGGATAAAGGGACAAAATTAGGGGAAGGGGCTTTCTCGCCAGTGGCCCCTCAGGGTTTGCAAAGCGCCGCTGTTATTTCAACCAAAAATGGGAGGTGCTCGTTTGATACCCAGTTTTCTCATACGGCTATATAGGGTAGAAGACGGCAATCCCAGCAAAGCCGCTGCGCCCTCAGGGCCCTTTACCTGCCAGTGGGCAGCTTCGAGCACGGCGAGGATATAGCGGCGTTCAAATTCGTCCAGTGGCACGATTTCGTGGTCGGGAGAAGCTGGTAAGGGGGGGAGAGTCATGCCGCTGATTTGAGCACCACCCCCATCAAGTCCGAGCTCCTCCACTTCGATTTGAGCACCTTGGCATATGGTTACAGCCCGCTGCATGGTATGTTCCAATTCCCGCACATTCCCCGGCCAATGGTGGGCTTGCAGCGCCTCTGTAATTTCTGGTGTTAATGCACCGATTTGCTTGCCCAGATGTGCTGCCATGCGATCCTTGAAAAACTCGGCCAAGAGGGGTATGTCCTCGCGGCGCTTGTGCAGGGGGGGCAAATAGAGCGGAAAAGTCTGGAAGCGATGGTAGAGATCCTTGCGGAAATTACCTGCGCTGACCATCGCCTCCAAGTTGCGATTGGTCGCTGCCACAATGCGCGCCTGTACTGCTAGCGTCTGAGTGCCTCCAACGCGCTCAAAAGTGCCCTCTTCCAACAATCGCAGCATCCTGGCCTGCGTTTCCGGAGCCATATCGCCGATTTCATCTAAAAAGAGCGTACCCCCCTTGGCCAGTTCCACCTTGCCCAGCCGGCGGGAAACGGCGCTGGTAAAAGCTCCTCTCTCGTGACCAAACAGTTCACTATCAATCAGCGATTCGGGCAAGCCACCACAGTTGACCTGTATAAAAGGTCCATCGCTGTGGGCACTCAGCGCGTGTAACATCCGCGCGGCTAGTCCTTTACCCACACCCGTTTCGCCTATGAATAGCACGGTCAGATCCGTGGATGCCACTTTTCTGAGCAGGATTTGAAATTGGCGCAGGGCCGTGCTCTGACCGATAAATTTTTGGTGTCCCTGACTGTTGAGTGCGGAGGTCAGCGCTGCGATACGCGGGTCTGGCTCTACCGAGAGCCGTACCTGCGCTATTGGGGAGTAATTGAGGTCGCGATCTACAGCCCTGACTTG
>JAPOYQ010000075.1 GCA_026706505.1 Gemmatimonadota bacterium | reverse complement strand
TTCCAGTGCGGCGTGGGGTTACTTCGGGCCCTTCCTGTCCGAACCTTCTCAGTTGCCTCTGTTAATGACATTTCCTCCTCCCGAAAGGACACTTTTTTGGGACTGACTACGGTTGCTTCCTCTTCTGTGACAGTCGATGTCAGTTTAGACCCAATCGGAATTTCCATTTCTTCAAAGTTCAGGTTCGGTCGCCTCGTGCGCTTGTATTCTGTCGCGGCTGCTCGATCTTCAGGAGGCAGATTTTCTGTCTCCTTGTTGACCTGTGGCGTCACATCCTCGTCGGACCAAGTCCTCATAATGGCCTCTACCTGGGACAGTTCAATCTCGAAGAATTCCCTAGAAGGATTCAGTCTGTTCGGGGAAAACGCTTTGTGAAGAGCCTTCTCCAATTCGTCGGCTCTCTCGTCCTCGACTTTGACCGCGATGGCACACTCAAAGGGGAGAGGAACACCCGTGGTGTAGAGCTCGTTCATCCTCACCTGTGGATTCTCCCTTGTCGTCATGCCTATCTTGACGATACCGGGCATCGCCGGATTGGTTAGCGCATACAAAATAGTGGATATGATGTCGCCTCCGTGTTTGTAGTTTCTAATTTTTTCGGAGCTACCTGACGCTAGGTTCTCCGCGCAAAATACCGCTCCCAGCGCTCCGTCGGCTCAAAGCCCAAAATGCGCCGGGCCTTATCGACATTGTATTTCCCGTGCCCCTCCCAGCTAAGCAAATTGAACTCCTGAAAGCAGTCCGGCACCTGTGGAATTTCCAGCGCCAGCCGACAGGCCTGCCATAGGTCCTCCCACACCACCGTAAAGGGCTGAAAATCCCCGGCGCTTTGCGTCGGGCGCGGCCCCAAGCCATTGAACAAAAAGCTGATCGTCTGAATGCCATGCGCCCGCGCATACGTCCGGCAAATCTCACTCGCCAGTCCCTTCGTCAGGCAGTAATAACCCGTGGTCAAAACCGGCGGCACGTCCGCAATGTCAAAGTCGTGGTCATACGTGCTACGGACGAATTGCGGGCCAGTGTGAATCACCTTTTTGATCTCGTGCTCAACCGCGGCCTGCATCACATTGAGCGCCCCCCGCATGTTGACGTGAAAGCTCTGCTCGGGATGATCGCGCACGACCGTGAAATTCATAATCGCGTCCATGCCCACAGCCGCGTCCCTCACCTGCTCCCGCGACGACACATCGCAATGCACGATGGGCTTGCCGTCCGGATGCGGGACAATGTCAGCCAGCGTCACATCGTATGTATCTTCAAGACCGGGCAGCAGATCGGGGGCGATCATCCCCGAGGCCCCTAGCAGCAACACCCTTTTCTTCATGCGTCGGCTCCTCGGAACTCGCGCTGCGGCTGATAGCCCATGGACTTAGCTCGGTCGAGCAAAAACTTGGGATGGGCGAGAGGGGCGGCAATGTGGTACACAGCCCAGCGCGGCACCCAATTTAGGGACGCGCTCGCGTCCCGCACCAACGCCGCGCAAAACGCCTGCGCTGCATCCCGAATATCGACCCACATCAAATCGCGTTCACGCCCGGCGACCTCCTCCTCCCGCACCAGCTTGCCGAGGCGCAACGCCGTGACCGTGATGGGATACTCGCGCGCAAATTCGCGGCACGTCATTTCACCTAAATACCGCGCCAGCACCGCCATTTCGGTCGGTGGCAATGGCTTGTAATATTCAGTGACGTACACCGTGTCAGGGTATCCGCGAAACACTTCGAGAGTGCTGCCATACACAAACCGCTTGACGCCGGCCTCCACCGCCGCCTGCAACAGCACGTGCGTACCGCGCGTCGCTCGGTCCAGCAGGGCCTCTTCGCTCTCGGGCGCAGGCGGCGGCTCGCCCGTGTGGACGACGGCATCTACGTCCCGCACCGCCTGCCATATTGCATCTGAATCCGTCAGCCGGCCTTCGATCCATTCGACATCTTGCCGCTGCGCCGCGCAATCGTCTAACAGACGCAGTTGCGCGTTTTCATCCGCTACCAGCGCAGCGGCTACCTCTTGACCCAATGCACTAGCCGCGCCCGTAACCAATACCCGCATCGGCTCGTATCCTCTAGCGGAACCAATCGTACGTCAGCGCCAAGCTGCGGTCGGCCAGTGGCAACTCCACGCGCTCGCCGCCCCGCGCTGACGACTGCTTCAGCCCCAGTTCCACTTCCAGCGCAACAGCGACCCTCCGCCCGGAATTTTTCGGCTCGTCCAACCGCCCCTCCATGCAGTTGATCAGGTCGTCGAGGCAGTACACCGTCCGCATACCCGACAAGAACTGCGGCGTGGGCCACGGCATTTCCACCCTCCCGGCAGCCGGTGCTTCCACGTCTTGATAGAGCCGCCACTGATTGTACTCAAAAGCCATCTCCCCCTGACTCCCCGAAATCCGCACCTCGGGTGCGCCAGCGCGGATGTGGACCACCGTGCCATCGCTACACGCGATCATCCCCTGCCCCATGAACTCAGTACTGCCGCGCTCCCGACGCGGCTGATCGCCCGTACCGCACACCCAAATCGGGTCGCTGGTCAAAAAGTAGCTCCAGTCCTGATGCTGAGCGAAAACCGGAACCCGCGCTTCAAGGGACCGCACCTCCCCAATCGCCCCCTCCTCTACCAGCGCCTTAGCCCGCGCAAACGACGGATGCGAAACGCTCGTCGCCCCACCCACCAGCGGTACTCCGGCCTCGGCGCAAGCGCTGACCATGGCGTCGGCCTCAGCCAGCGAGAACACCATCGGCTTATCCACCAACACACCCCGCACCCCAGCGTCGACCGCCGCCACCGTCAGCGCGGATCGCCCCTTCGTGTTCGTCGCAATCGCCACGATATCCAGCCGCTCTTCGTTCAACATCTCCAGCGCGTCCGCGTACAAGGCCTCAATGCCGAAGCGCTCCCCGAACATGGCCCGCCGCCGCGGATCCCGGTCGGCCCCAGCGACCAATTCCACTTCGGGCCGGTCGGAAAGAGCCGCGGCATACGAAGTACCCAGCCCTTCCCGCCCGGGATGATCGTGGAAGTGAAACGTCCGGTTGATATCGAGTCCGTCCGGCAGGGGCCGGTCGGCGCTTTCGACATCGTATATGGGGTTTTCGTGCGACCCGCCGATGCGCTCGTAATCCCGTTTCCCCAAGTCGTAGAGAAACCCCATCCACCCCAAGCCAATGACGCCAGCGCGATATTTTTTTTGTTCCATAGTTTAATCTCCTCGTCCCGCTCGTCGCCTACTCGCCACGCGGCGAATCAACTCGTCGGCGATGACCCCCGCCAAAATCACCACACCGATAATGGCAAATTCGAGTTGGGTGGGGATGCCCGAGACATTGATGGCATTGTAGAGCAACCGCATGACAGCCGCTCCAATGACGACTCCCAAAATCGATCCTTCGCCGCCGCGCAGAGAACAGCCTCCCAACACGGCCGCGGCAATCGCATACAGTTCGTAGAAATTGCCGTGCGCAGCCGGTTGCACTGAGTTGACGTCGAGGGCGAAGAGGATGCCCCCCAAGCCAGCAGTACCTGAGCATAAGACGTACGCCAAAACTTTCATCCGCTCAATTTGGATCCCGCTGTACCGCGCCGCGGTCTCGTTGCGGCCCAGTGCCAACAGGTAGCGGCCCCATATCGTGCGATTGAGGAAGAGGGCGGCGAGAACCCCGGCAATCACCAAGAGGAAAAACGGAATCGGCAGCGCAAAACCTCCACCCACCGAGACCTTGCCAATCGCCAACTGGCGCAGGCCCTCGTAGGACGAGCCAAAGCCCTGGACTTGGTCGTGGGTGAGCCAGCGGGCAAAGCCTCGGTAGAACAGCAGACCGCACAGCGTCACGACAAACGGCTGCAGCCCCAAGCGCGTGATCAGCAAACCGTGCATCAACCCAATGGCCAAGGACAAAATCACAACGGCCAACAGCGCAATGGCCGGCGAATATCCAGCAGCTAAGAGCATGGGCAGCAGACAACCCACCAAGCCGATCAACGAGCCAATCGACAAGTCAATACCGCCCGTGATGATGACAAAGGCCACGCCAATGGAAATGATGCCAAACAGCGAGGTCCAGCGGATGATATTTTGCAGGTTATAGGCACTGACAAACTTGGGTTCGACGATCCAAGTGACCACAAAAATCGCCAGCAACAAGCCGAGGATACCCAGTATCTTCTTCATCTTCTAAGCCGCCTTCCCCGTCGCCAAGTGCATAATCGCCTCCTCGCTGAGCGCGTCCCGCTGGAGTTGGCCGGTGATGCGGCCCTCGTGCATGACCAACACCTCATCGGCCATCCCCAGAATTTCCTCCAACTCACTCGACGCAA
>JAPOYQ010000173.1 GCA_026706505.1 Gemmatimonadota bacterium | reverse complement strand
CAAGCAAAGCCCGTCGGTCACCGCCAACCGACCCGCAATCTGCTCGGGACTCCACTCCTGCCGCAGATCCGCTTCGATGCGCTCGATGACCGCCGGCGTCATCTTGGTCGCCTGCGCCTTGGTGCGCCGACGCGCCAAGGCTTGCTGGTGGGCTTGGCCAGGTCGGTAGCCGCGTTGCCCGCGATTGCGCCGCAATTCCCGGCAAATCGTCGACGGAGATACCCTCAGCGTCTCCGCGATGCGCTGTTGATTCTGTCCGGCTTTCTTCAACGCGTAAATTTGGTATCTTTGATACTCGGTCAACTGGTGATACGTTCCCATAAGCGCCTCCGTCGAGAGTGGCGTTTGAAATGGCCAAGGGAAATATACCAGTTGGCCGTTTCTATACCACCTACTCAGGCGATTGCACTTACAAGTTGAATTCAAGCCCTTTTTTATGGGACGCTCGTGCGCATCCCCCCACACCGGCGCGGACCTTCAGGCCGTCCGGACCACCGACATCCGTCACACCGACCGCGTAATGCCTCCGTCAACCCGTAGGTTCTGTCCGGTTATGTATCCGGAGCCGGGGGAGAGGAGGAAGGCGGCAGTTTCGGCGATCTCCTCCACCGTTCCGTAACGCCCCATGGGAATGCGAACCTTGAACGATTCCTCTTCCGGGAGGCTGTCGATGAAGCCCGGCAGGATATTGTTCATCCGAATGTTGTCGCCAGCGTGGTTGTCTGCGTAGATCTTCGTAAAACTCGCCAGGGCCGCCCTGCAGGGCGTCGAAACGGGGAAGTGATGCTCGGGTTCGAAGACGGCAAAGGTGGAGATGTTGACGATCGATCCCCCGCCCTGCCTAACCAAGATCGGCGTGACGATCCGGGCCATGCGAACCACGTTCAGAAAGACGATGTCCAACCCCTCGTGCCAGTCCTCGTCCGGGATATCCAAGAGACTGCCCTTGGGCGGATGGCCCGTACTGTTGACGACGCCGTCGATGCGGCCGTACGCGTCCATGGTCTGATCGACGAGTCGCCGCAAGTCACCTTCCTCTGTAACGGTACCGGTCACCCCGATGCCACCCAGTTCCTCCGCCAGCGCTTCGGCCGCTCCAGAGGGTGAAAGCAGCGAGACAGCCCAGCCTCGGCCCACGAGATTGCGCGCGATGGCCGCACCCATGCCGCGTCCTGCCCCTGTGATGACCGCTACGTTTTGTATACTCATACCGCTCCTTTCGTTGTACCAGTCCGTCTGTCCGTGGTGGATTGCGTCCGGGATTCGCATCCCGGTCTTCTTTGTAAGCACAGATGACGCAAATTGGAATCCGCGCCTGGCGAGGACGCGGATTTATATAAACAAATGGGTTGCGGTCATCAATGACAGATTTGTCAGAACACCCTTTTTTTCAGTATCTTTTGCCATAAATCACTAACGCTTAACAACCACACTTCTTAGGCTTCTTATGATAATCGACTCGCATACCCACGCTTGGGAATACTGGCCCTACGAGCCGCCCGTACCCGATCACAACAGTCGCGGCCGGGTTGAGCAACTACTGTGGGAAATGGACCGCAACGGCGTCGATAAGTCCGTGCTGGTCTGCGCTCGCATCGAGCACAATCCCCACAACAACGACTACGTCGCCGAACAAATCCGCGCCTATCCAGATCGCTTGGTGCAATTCGCCGACGTGGATTGCTCGTGGTCGGCAGAATACCACACTCCAG
The DNA here is from genome assembly GCA_026706505.1 of Gemmatimonadota bacterium. The sequence continues at coordinate 2,608 of JAPOYQ010000173.1, read as the reverse complement.
GCGCGGCCGAGCGGCTCAAAGCCGCCGCGGCAAAGTACCAGCTCAAGGGCTACACTCACTACGTAAAAAGCGACACCGAGTGGTTCGCATCCGAAGAAGGGCTCGCGTTTTTCAGCGCCACAGCCGATCTGAACCTGATCGCCAGCCTAGCCTTGGGGCCGCAGTGGCAGCCGGCGCTGCGCGAGTTGGCACAGCGCTTTCCGTCGGTGACTTTTCTCTGTCACCACATGGCCGGGGCCAACGCGCGCGAGGAAGCGCCACACCCCAACCTGCAGGAGATTCTGCGCTCGGCCGAGGTGCCCAACATCTACATCAAGCTCTCGGGTTTTCACTACGCCTCGCACGTCTCGTGGGACTACCCCTACTCGGATACCCACCACATTGTGCGCCAACTCTACGAGCACTTCGGTCCCCAGCGTCTGTGCTGGGGTTCGGACTACCCGGTGGTGCGAACCAACATGACCTACCAGCACGCGCTCGAAGCATTCCGCACGCACTGCACGTTCGTACCAGACGAGCACAAGCGCCTGATCTTGGGCCAGAACTTGGCCGATCTGATCGACCAGGCTGGCACTTAACCTCTCTCGCAGATGATTACGCTACTGTCCGCAGCATATCCCGAGCGCGCAGGCCGCACAATCCGCCGCTGCTTGCTCATAGGCTCGATTTTCGTCGGCTGTAGTTCCGACGGCACAGGGCCGGTACAAACGATCGGGCACGGGGCAGATTCGACTTGGGATATTATCCAAACGGAAATTTTCGCCAGCCAATGCGTTAGCTGCCACACGGCTGGAACCTCGTTTGGGCGTCAGTCGGGCCTCATACTCACCCCAGACGTGGCCTACGAACAACTCGTAGGTGCCGCTCCGACCAATGCGGCCGCCGCAGCCGACGGACTGATGCGGGTCAGTGATCTCGGGCAGGGCATGCCCGGCCTCCTCAAGAGCTATTTGTGGGAGAAGATCAACGCGCCCGACCAGCAACACTTCTACGGCGACCATCTCTACTACGGGGAAATAATGCCCCTTGGCAACAAGCCGCTGACCAACGGCGAGTTGGCTTTCATCCGCGCTTGGATCGAGGCTGGCGCACCGGAGACAGGCCATGTGGCCGACCCAGACCTCTTGCAGGACAAGTCGCGCTACGAAGTGCCGGAGTTCAAGCCGCTAGCCGAGCCAGAAAACGGCGTCCAACTGCACTTGCCGCCTTTCGAAATACAGCCCAACAACGAGCGCGAGATCTTTGTCGTGCATCCGCTGAACAACGAAGACGATGTGTTCCTAGAGCGCGTCCAGATCTCTATGAAGTCCGGCTCGCATCACTTCCTACTCTACACATTCCAAGACGACATACCCCCCGAGCGCATGCCGGAACCCTATGAATATCGCGACTTGCACAACGGCACCGGCCAGTACGTCCTTTCAACCATACTAACGCAATTTTATCACCTGCCAATCGCTGGCAGTCAATGGCCTTCCATTGATGTCTCCCTGCCACCTGGAGTGGCGGTTCGGCTACCCAAGAACACCCTGCTCGACCTCAACTCGCATTATGTCAATCGCACCAGTCAGCCCATTACCGGCGAGGTCTACACCAACTTGCACTTTGCCGACCCATCTGAAGTCGAGCACGAGGCGCGTTTCTTTTCTTTGAACAATCTCGATATCTCCCTGCCGCCCGGGGAGGTGACGACTATAGAGAGGGATTTTACCTTCTCCGAGCGGACCCACATTGTGCAGCTGCTCTCGCACGCTCATCAGCTCATGGTCGAATTCCGGGTCGAAATGATCGGGGGGGCGCACGACGGTGAACTCATCTACATCGCTTACGACTGGGAACACCCGCCGATCCTGAGATTTGACTCCCCTCTCGTCCTAGAGCGAGGAGAGGGTTTCAGGTTAGAGGCAACCTATGACAACACGACCGACGAAGAGGTCAATTTCGGTTTGTTGTCAACAGACGAGATGATGATTCTCTTTGGGATTGCCTACGAGGATTAACTTATCTTGTGGCACGAAAAAGGCGCGAGGAGCACACACTGTCTGTGCTCCTCGCGCCTTTTTTCATTGGACTTACGACAGCGTCTAATACATGTGCGGCTGCACGGCGAGGGCGAGTGACGCTTCAATGTCCCAAATAGCCTTAGTCACTTCTTGACCAATCAAGTCTAGCTTGCGCACCTGTTCGATGCGCCCGGTCGCGCGGGCTAGCTCGCGGCTGGCCAAGAGCCTCTCGAAAATTCCGCAGGCATCCGCCAAGCAGATGATGACCACGTCGCGGGGGTCGGGGATCTTATCGCTGAACAGCACTTCCATGATGCGCAGCTTGACCTCTTTCTCGGCCTTGCCATCGAGAGCCGGATAGCGCCGCGAGCGAAACACCCATAGGAAACGCCCTTCCTCGCGCGCGAGAATGCCTTTTTCCACCAGCCGGCGGAGCGCACCCTCGCGAATGTCGTCGGCGCGCGCGGCAGTGCGCTCCAGCCAGTAGCGCGTATCGTGCGTTTCGGTTGCCGCGGCAATGTCGCTCAGCGTCGGGTCAATCAGGCTGTCTTGCAGGGGAGTGTTATCGACGAGGACCAGCTTGTCCAAGTCGGTGTCGATGCGGT
>JAPOYQ010000682.1:1718-4324 GCA_026706505.1 Gemmatimonadota bacterium | reverse complement strand
CCTCTCGGAGGGGCTTGCACGGTCCGGAGAGCCTGACTACGCTCCATCGAGATGGGACTTCGGTCGCCTCAGACCCGGATTGCCGGTGCCGGGAGACCGGAATTTCCGTCACTGGGCCATTTCCTCCGCTCGGGCGCCGCCCTTGCTACGGAATTGGCCAGCGTTGCGTTTCGGAGTAGCGGACGGGAGGCAAAAAAACAATGGCGGACAAATACCGGGTCTGTTCCGAATGAGTGCTAAATCGTACGGCAAGAACAGCAGTGCCTATAGAAGAGACTGAAAGGAAAGGTGATTTCCGATTGTTTTTACTGTTGTGCATCACAAACGGAGGTTTGTGGAGTGGTGCCAAAATCAGCTCTCTGGTGCTGGATGCATGTATCTTTACCCGTATCTCAATGAATTTCTCACAAACAGGCATGTCATTGCCGGTTGACAAATCCTTGGCGTACTTTCCTGCACTCATTCGGAACAGACCCCCGTTTCAGCAGAGAAGTTGGATATTAAAGTTAGTTCAGGCTGACACACTGTTACGGGGATGTTCCGATTGATGTTGAAATTCTGAGTTGAGGTTGGCGTGGCTTCCCTTGAGCGCTACCTCTGGTTTATGCCCGACCTAGTCTATTCGAGCATTTCATAGGAAGCACTTAGATCCAACCCCAAGTCCTTCAATGCTTCGTAAATGGTGAATGCATCGATGCCGGCGTAATGCGGGAAAAACACTGCCCCCCCGCGCTCTACAGTCAGGTCTTTTGCAGCGATACCCAATAGATACCCGTCACGGGAGACGATAGGACCGCCGCTATTTCCGGGTCTGGTAGTCGCTGAATAGAGAAATGCCTTTTCACCACTCAATAGCTCGACAGATTGATTTGTCACTTCTCCGGAATGCATGACCAATGCAGGCGATGAAACCAAGGGAATCTGCGGAAATCCCAGCATGTAAATGGAATGTCCAACCCGCGGCGTATGCAAGACAAGCCCGTTGACGGGCTGTAGAGTCTGCTCGACACAAATAATCGCTATGTCTTGAGATTCGTGGATCCTGATGGAGTCTCTCTCGACGACGCAACGGACGTCCTGGAATTCCTGAACTTGGTCGATGTGAATGTCATTTACGACATGTTTTACCGTCAAGATTTTATGTGCGGATAAAACAATTCCGGTTCCTGCTACGACATCTCCGTCATCGTTGCGTCCTGTAATTTGAACGACTCCATGGCCAATGGCGTGATAAATGAATTCCGGCCCTAAAGCGGACGCGAGCCAGAGCTGACCCATCACCCTGCTGACGTTTTGGCTGCCGGGAAACATGAAGAGGAAGCAGTCATGGAAGAACCTGACTTTCCCGGAGTAACTCCCGACATTCTGCAGGATTCCCTCTCGGGCCATTGCGTTGACCACCTCTGCGACGCGAAGAAAATTCGGCTTGCGGTCTCCAAGCGCCTTGCTTTTCTCTAGGTACTTGACGAACTCGAACAGGGACAAGGCATTCCAAGAGTTGGGGTTCTTGCCAATTGCCTCGCAATTCTTGACATACTTGTTCGGATTGAAAAACTGAATGGCTTGTACTGCCGTCATTAGACGCTTTTCGAGACCCCATGGCGCATTCATTGTTTGCGCGGACCAAATGTTTTGGGATTCCTCGAACTGACTTGAAGCGCTCACGTTCGGGTTCTCCTCTGGGGGATGCGGTGGTAATGTTTTTGAGATGTTGTGGCGCTGCGGCAACTCTCCCAAGGGCAACATGCCCACATATCACACCAGAAGACCGGCAGCAGTATGGCGCGGCGAGAAACGTCCCCATTGCGATCGCTATTCACGGGTATTTCCATCTCATCGGCTGATCCTTTCCTGCTGAACGTCAGGCGCGACCATATCACGGCCGCAAGGATGGCTCTAAACGCACATAGGTACCGGTTCCGCCATAAGGGTACCAACACATTTCATGTAAAAATGCGCGTTTAGGAGCCGGTGCAATGCCTCTTGTTCGGATGAAGTGATAGAGGGTTTGCCTGGAGACACCTGTGATCCTGGCGATTGCGCTCTTGGAATTGCCGAGTTCGATGAACTGGCGTATTTCATCTTCCTTCCCGTCCAGGCGCGACACACCCAGTGATCCTTTCGGGCACTCGAGCGTCTTGCCGGAGGCCCTGGCTTTCGCGAGGCCCTCCCGCGTGCGCTCCGAGATCAGGTCACGGTCGACTTCTGCGAACAGCGCGAACAGCGTCGTCATGACTTTGGTCTGAATCGGGTCGATTCCGGGAGCAGAATCTTACGTTAAGCACGTGAGGCCGTTCACGACGCGGGTTTAGCACCGTTGGTTGCGCGACGTGCGGCTCAAGCCTATCAGCGCCTTTTTCTCGTAGGAGCGAAGCGCCGACGTAGTGAACCCCGTCCGGCGGGCGACGTCGCCGATCGAGAGGGTAAATTTCTGAGGCCGTCGGGTGTTCATGGTCTTGACTTCCAGTTTACGTGAAGTTCCAGCATGGCTCCCGGACGCAGTTCAACACACGTTGGAAGCCTGGAGATCCCTCATGCAAGAGCACGAACAGCAGAGCACGCCCGGAGCGCCGGACTTGCCGCCCGCCGGCTGGCGCGAGGTGCTC
>JAPOYQ010000682.1:0-1708 GCA_026706505.1 Gemmatimonadota bacterium | reverse complement strand
CGGCGGGCGACGTCGCCGATCGAGAGGGAGAATGTCTGACGCGGTCGGGTATTCATGGCCTTGACTTCAAGTGTACTTGAAGTTCTAGCATGACTCCCGGATGCAGTTCAACACACGCCGGCAACTCCGGAAATCCCGCATGCAAGAGCACGAACAGCCGATCACGCCCGGGTCGCCGGACCTGCCGCCCGTCGGCTGGCGCGAGGTGCTCACGCGCGAGCACCTGCCCCGGCTCCTCGTGCTGTGCCTGGCGATCTGGCTGCATGCCGCCAACACGATGCTGGCGGCGACGACGATGCCGGAGGCAGTAGGCGACATCGGTGGCGTGCGGCTCATCAGTTGGGCGTTCGCCCTCTACCTGATGGGTTCGATCGTAGCCGCGACCGCAGTGAGCGGGTACGTGGCGAGCGCGGGCCTGCGCCGGACCATGCTGGTCTCGACCGTGGTCTACACCCTCGGATGCGTGATCTGCGCCGCTGCTCCGGCGATGCCGGTACTACTCGCGGGACGCACGGTGCAGGGGCTCGGCGGCGGTGCGCTCGTCGCGCTGGTCTTCATCGCCCAGGATCGCTTCTTCCCGAATCGGCTTGTGCCGCGGACCGTCGCGTGTCTTTCGCTGGTGTGGATGGCTGCGGCGCTGTGCGGGCCGCTCATCGGCGGTGGGTTCGCCACCGCCGGCCTGTGGCGCTTCGCCTTCTGGTCGTTCGCGTTGCAGGGCCTGGTGCTCGCGGCGGCGTTGCATCCGCTGCTCGCGGGAGCGGGACCCGAATTGGCTTCGCAGGCGCGGCGAATCCCGGTCGCGCGGCTGGCGTTCGTCGCCGGAGCGATCCTCCCGATCTCGTTCGCGGGCGCGGTCCGCTCGACAGCAGCTTCGGCCGTGCTCCTGCTGGCGGGATGCATGTGCCTGTGGATGTTCACCGCGCACGACTCCGCCGCCTCCCGCCACTCAAGGTTGCTTCCCGGCCATGCAACCGATCTCGCCCATCCGGTCGGCTGCGGCATTGCGATGACGTTCATACTCTGCCTCTGCATGATGTCGTTCACTGTGTACGGCCCGATTCTGTAAATCCGGCTGTATGCCTTGACGCCGCTCGAGGCCGGCTTTGTCATTGTGACCGAGTCGCTCGGATGGAGCGCTGGCGCGTTCTTCCTGTCCGGGCTTGCTCCGGCACAGGAGAGCCGGCTGATTCGGCTCGGCAGCGCCATGCTGCTGGCAAGCATCGCGACGCAGGCATGGTTCGTGCCTCACGGTCCGCTGTGGCTCGTCGTCGTCTCAGCGTTTATCGGCAACGCCGGCATCGGCATGATTTGGGGCTACATCGTCAAGATCGTGATCTCGAATGCCGGGCGCGACGACCGGGACCGGGCCGGCGCGCTTTTGCCGAGCTCGCAGCAGACCGCTTTCGCGTTTGGCGCCGCCCTGAGCGGGGTCATTGCCAACGGGCTCGGCTTCGATCAGATGACGCAGCCCGAGGAATTCAGGACGGCGGCGTTTTGGGTGTTCGCAGGGTTTGTGCCACCAGCCTTGCTCGGATGTCTGATTGCGTGGCGCTTCAGCAATCTGATCGCAGGCAATCGCCATCACCATGGTATTGATAGCACTCCATGAGCTACGATTGCCCAATTGGGATCACTTGCTGACGTTTGGAAAAGTGCCTTACGGGTCGATTCCGGGAACAGGATCGTACGTGAAGCACGTGAAGCCGCC
>JAPOYQ010000019.1 GCA_026706505.1 Gemmatimonadota bacterium | reverse complement strand
CGCATTCGATGCTGGGGTGGAAGCGCTCCGGGCCGATGGCGGCAATGGTCTGGTCGATATGATCGATCAGGTCCTGCGAGAAGGCGACATCCGTAGTGAGCCCGGCCGGATAGAGCCGGAGGATGACGCCGTTGCCCTCTTTTGTGATGAAGTACTGGCGATATTGCTCTGGGACCACCGCGCCATCCTGCTGGTACTTGGCCTCGATATCCGAAAAGTCGAGCACCTGCTCTTCCTCGTCGTCCAAGGCAAAGTAGAGCGGCGACTGCTTGAGCTTTTGCAGCTCTATGTGCTCGGCGAGGCGGTGGTTGACTTCTCGCAGGTCCTCTAAGTCCATGTAGAGCAGCCGGTTTTTTTCGAGCAGATCCTTTTTGCTGTCGAGGCGGCTCACCGAGCTGATCAGCGAGCTGTGTTCAAGCGAATCGGCCAAGACCTGCATGAAGGAAACGGCCGCGTCCAAATCGTCGCTGGTAATGACGACCATCAGCGGAGCGATGCCGCCGATGCGGGCCTTGATGCGGTTGAGTTCCTGGACGCTGACGTAGTCGTCGGACAGCAGGTCGGCGAAGTCGGTCTTGATGTTTCCGGCCAGCTTGGCAGCGAAGAACCCGGCAAATACCGACAGTATCGTGGCCAGCGCAATTATGCCGATGTAGTGGTGGTAAATGTAGCGAACCAAGCGCTGGTGGCTTATGGGCATGGCGGAGGGTTAATCCTCAGTTACACCGCCTGAAGGCGGCGAGAGAACCGTTTCCCGCAAACGAGCCAACTGCTTGTCGAGCTGGACGATCAGCTTCTCGTAGCCATTTTTCTCGATGTAGCGGGCATAGCGTCGCCTATTGCCCTCGGCCGTGCTGATGCCGTCGATGACCAAGTCGTATATCCTCCACACACCCTCCACCCGATGGAGCTTGTACTCGATCTCTATTTGCTCGTCCCGCACGGGTGCCAGCGCTTGGACGACGGCGGCGTCCTCTTGCACCTCGGCCGACTCGTAGCGGATCTCGCCCTCGCGGTAGTAGCGGGAGAAACTGTCGAAATTCTGCTCGCGGATGATGCTGCTGAAGGTCTCGGCGAAGTGGTCGCGCTCGTCCGGGGAGCGCTCTGACCAGTGATCCCCCAAGGCGAGACGGCTCAATTCCCGGAAGTCAAAGGCCGCGTTGATGTGCTGCTTGATCTCTTCCCGCACGGCCGGGGACAACGAGTCGGTCGGAGCCTCGGCGAGTATGGCCTGCACCTCGGCGTCGTGGCTCTTGAGGAAGGCAATGGGATCGTCGGCTGCGCAGGTAACAGCCGCGACGCCGAGGACGACCCACGCGGCGCACCATACCGTTTTCATTGTGAATTCTCCCCTGAGTACGCGCCGTTGGAGACGGGAAGTCCGCCGCAGTGATTGACAACGCGCCCGCCGTCAAAGGCCTGGCGCGTCCAGACTCGCAAGTCTGCGTAGTACGCTTCGGCGTACGAACGGGTCGAGTTGGCGTCTGTCAGCAGCCCCAAGCCGATGGTGCGCTTAGCCGGCCGACCACCTAACTTTTCTCGGTGGTGCTTTTCCAAGTCGACGACTTCAAAGGTCCACTTGCCCAAGTTGGCCGCGCCGCTTTCGACGACGAAGAACCAAGGCCGGAACAGCTTGTCGCGCCGCCCCACCGTGCCTTCGGGCAAGGTCGTGCTCCACACGTATTTAAGCTGTTTGGGCACTCCCAGCCAATTCTTGGAGAAGATGACGTACAGGCCAGCCGCACTGTCGTTGGCATCGTCGAGAAACTCGTTGCCGCCCAGCGGCAAGGCCGCGGCTCGCCAGCACCAAGTCATAATCGGGTACTGGCGGGGATTCCAGTGGACGAATTTCCCCATGATGACCGAATGGCTCGAATCGCGCGCCGCCATGTAGCGCCGAGGACGGCCCTCTACGCGGTAGAGCACGGGTTTGAGCCGGTCCTTTTTCTTCCACGGCCCCCACTCCATCGGCTGCGACCCGTCCCAAGTAGCGTCAAAGTCCTCGAGAACGACGAATTCGCGCTCGGCGAGTTGGGCCTCCATTACTGGCGGCGAATGGCCACCGTCGATCAGCGACTGGTAGCGACGCCGATAGTGGCTGGAGACGGGCCTGCCGTCGATTTTCAACTCGGCAATTTTCCAAGTTCCGTCTGCGAAAATCAAGTCGGCCTCCACGCCGAGCGAGTGAGTGGCAAATAACGCGCGAAGCTGTGCACGGCCCCGCTGGCCACTCACTTCGAGGCTATCCAAGCGCAAGCCGCGCCAATCTGAGGCAGCAAGCTGGACTGCCAAGTCGGCGCTGAGGCGGTGCTGATAGGCCCTAGCGAGTCGGCCGCGATAGTGCTCGACGAGGTGGGTAAAGCGCGGGCTGGACAGCAAGCTCCGGTATGCGTCCAGCGACTCTTCGAGATAGTCGCCAAAGGTCGCCGCAGCAAACTCGTCCACGGCCAAGTGTTCGCGCACTAAGCGGTCGGCTCCGTCGGCGCGCTCGCGGTTGGGTGCCTCTAGCAGCGCGTTCAGCCGCGCCACGGTTGCCGTCGCCCAAGCCTCATCGGCCCTGCCGTCGCTTGGGCTGGCCAACGCCAACAGCACGACTGCGCTAAGGAGTTGTATCATCGCGTGGGATCAGTTCGAGACCGCCCGTGGCCTTTTCGAGGCGGGCGACGCTGAGGTTGAAGTCGTACAGGGCTTCGCCGTGGGCTTGTTCGCGGCGGGCCCAAGTCTCAAAGGCGGCGATCAATTCGCCGATGGTCTGCGGGTCGAACTCAAAATCGTCGCGGGCTTCCCGCAGCCACTGCCGGGCCAATTGCCGACTCTTGCGCACATCGTCCAAATAGGCGCGGCGGACATCTAAGCGGATCCCCTCCTGCGCACTCGGTACGCGCACTTCGAGCGCGCGATATTCAGCGCGTGCCCTATCTACATCCGCAGCCAACAAGTGCCATTCCAAGGATTGCCGCACTCCGATGAAAACGCCGCCGTTGAAAAAGTTGAACTCGTCTTTGACAAATGGGTTCCGCTGGTCAGTGCGCCCGGGAGCCACGGCGTAGCGCAAGCCACCGCTGACAAACACTTGGGGCTGATAAGCGGCGCGGGCCGCTTGCGCGAGGGCCTGTTTGGCGGCGAGGCCCGCTTGCAACTTGCGCCATTCCGGCCGTAGGTCGAGGGCCTGTGCGATTAGATCGTCTAGGGACGGAACTGAGGCCACCACCGGCGCGAGTCGCTCGGCTCGGAGCAGGAGCGGCGCATCGCTGGGCAGGCCCGTGCGCCAAGCCAGCGCCGACCGCGCCAAGGCCAATTGGTCGCCCACCTCGCGCTGCTGCACGGCCAAGTCGAGCTGGGCCAGCCGCAGCTTGTAGCGATCGGACGACGAGAGCGAGGGGTCGTCGTCCAACTCCTCGGCTCTGCTAGCTAGCTCATCGCTCACGCGCTGCGCCAAGGCGTCTAAGTCTTGCGCCAACAGCAGTCCGTAGTACAGCTCCTTGACGGCAAAGGCCACGTCCAACTGGGTCTGCGACAGGTCGGACTGCTCCACATCGACCCCTCGGGTGGCGGCCTCGCCTAAGTGGCGGCCTAGGCTAAAGGGATAGAGCGGCTGCACAAATTGCAACTCGGCGCGCGCAAAAGGCCCCAAGGATCGGAACCCCGTGGTATCGGCCGGCGGGTTGAACACACTGCCCATAGCGTCTGGGACTAGGCCGCTCTTGCTGTCGATGCGCAGGCGGGGGAGGATTTTAGCGGCCGCAGCTTGGCGGCGGCGGGCGTCAGCCGACTCGACCTTCCAGCGGCCACTCACAACCTCGCCATCGCGGTCCAAGGCGCGGTCGATAAGCTCAGTCAGCGTCCAGCGCTTGTCGGGCATTTGGGCGCGGGCTGGGAGAGTGGGCAAGCATATGGCGAGGCTCCAAACCCCTAGCCAGAAGGGGGTGCAAATTTGCATGCCAGTGGGAAATCTCAGCAGCGGAAGAGGCGGAATTCGCGGTGATAGCGCGGGTCCGTCATTTTTATAACTTGTTAAAAATAGTTAAGTTAATATACAGACTAAGCGATTTATCGTCAATGTAAACGCCCGTCTGCTTCTTGGATTGTACAACACCCGGACCCTATGTTTTATGCACCTATGTTTTCCGTAAAATGCGCGAATAGACGGGCACAATGCAGCCGACTTTAGTCGTCCGGGAGGCCTGCGAACACAACCTGCGCGCCGTTTCCTTGGACCTGCCCCACGAATCCCTCGTAGCCGTCAGCGGCCCGTCCGGGTCGGGCAAGACTTCCCTCGTATTGGACACGATCTACGCCGAGGCGCGTCGGCGCTTCTTAGCGGCGCTGGATCAG
>JAPOYQ010000028.1 GCA_026706505.1 Gemmatimonadota bacterium | reverse complement strand
GGCATTCATAATCTGGAGCCGGGTCTCGCTCACCGATAAGAGCCCTTCGCTGCCGCGGATTTCAAAGCAGCCGGCACCAGCCCCTTCGCGCATGAGGTCGGACTGAATGAAAAGCTGGAGATCGCTGGCGAAGTGGACCAAACCCATGCAGGCATCTTCGATCATGGTGTCGCGCTCGTAGCGGTCGGTGCGGCGCTCGACTGCGCCCATGACCCATTGGGCGCGGGGGTCACCGAGTACGAAACGCGAGCCGTCAATGGAGTGCGTGCCCCAGTTGGTCAGGCCGTCGGCGACCTTGTTGGTGACGAAGACTGGCTCGCCAATCGCGCCCTCTTCGACTAGTGCCTTGGCCTTTTCCCAACCCGGGGTAAAGCGGCGTTGATGGCTGATGACCAGTTGGGTGCCGTGCGCCTCGCAGGCGTCGACCATGGAGTCGGCTGCGGCCATGCCGATGGCCATGGGTTTTTCGCAGATGACGGCGCGGGCACTGCCTGCGGCCGCGGCAATGGTGGGTGCCGGATGCAAGAGATGCCAAGTGCAGACGCTGACGATGTCGGGCCGGGCTTTTTCCATCATCTCTTCGACTGTCTCAAATTCCTGCGGGATGCCGTATGCGTCCACGTAGGTTTTGCGGGCCATGGGAACTGGGTCGGCGACGGCGATCACCTCGACCTCGTCCACGAGATTGTAGCCTTCCATGTGGGCGTTGCCGATGGATCCACAGCCGACAATTGCCGCGGTATAGCGTTTCATAGAGCGTATCTCCTTGGCGAAAACGTGATAATGGGTGTGCTATGAGACATAATAAAGAATAGGCATTAGGTTATCTTCAAGTCGGCAGGCCGTACCAACCGAGCCTGCAGGCTTGGGAGCGACCGCCAATTATGGAAACCCTATACGTCTCGCCCACTCTCTCCATCCCGCTTTCCGAACTGCGCTTCAAGTTCCACCGCAGTTCTGGGCCAGGGGGACAAAACGTCAACAAGCTCAATACCTCCGTCGAGTTACAGTTTGACTTTGTCCATAGTGCGGTGCTCAGCGACGAGCAGCGCCAGCGGATTGCCGAGAAGCTCGCCGCGCGGCTGAATAGCACAGGCGCACTGTCGATCCAGTCGGAGCGGTTTCGCACGCAGGGACGCAATCGCGCCGACTGCCTCAACAAGCTGGCCGCCCTAATCGCCGAGGCGCTCAAAGCGCCGCCCAAACGCAAAAAAACCAAACCCAGCCGCGCCGCCCAATCGCGCCGCCTCGACAGCAAGCGGCGTCATTCAGAGAAAAAAAAGAGTCGCCGAACGCCTTTGGATTGAACGTTTGGCCTTATTGGTGCGTCAAAAGATAGTATTTGCGCATGTTCACTTGGTATTCTATCTTCAACTTTAACGTGAACGTAAAGGTTATTCACTGCGAACATTGGGACCTGAAATGAACGTACCAAAAAAAGAAACAATGTACTCGGCGACCGATCTCTATTGGCGCGATATAAAAGATGCCGAGCCGCTCAGTCGCGAGGAAGAAATTGCCCTCTTCAAACGCGCCAAAGCAGGCGATGAAGAGGCACGTCAGGCATTGGTACAGGCCAATTTGCGCTTCGTGGTTCGCGTCGCCCGCGAGTACCACGAGTCTGGTCTTTCGCTGATCGAGCTGATTTCCGAGGGCAACCTCGGGCTGTTGGAAGCCGTCCAACGCTTCGACGAGACGCGCGGCTTTAAGTTCATCACCTATGCGGTGTGGTGGATTCGCCAAGCGATTCTCCGTGCCCTAGCCGAACACGGCAAAATTGCTCGCCCGCCGCTGAGCCGGGTCAGCGACCGGCAGAAGGTCGAAAAAGAGGCCGATGTCCTCGCCCAAGAGCTGGGGCGCCTCCCGACTGTTGAAGAAATCGCCGCCTGCGTCGATTTCTCGACGGAGCGCATCCGCAACGCCTTTGAGATAGGGCAGCCGGATCTGCCCTTGGATGCCCCTGCCTTCGCCGACGGCGAGATGACGTTTGCCCAGACTTTTGTCTCGTCCGAGCCCAGTTCACACGAGCGCTTTGTCGACAGGGAAATGCGTGCGGCTGTGGCCGATTGTCTGAAGGTGCTCGACTCCCGCGAGTCCCACATTGTCCGCGCTTATTTTGGCCTCGACGACAGCGCGCCCAAGACCTTGGAGGAAATCGGCGAGTCCATGGGCGTCACCCGCGAGCGCGTGCGGCAGTTGCGGAACAGGGCGTTGGAAAAAATGAAAGACGAGTGCGGCGGGCAGTTGGTCGAGTTTTCGAACAACTGAGCGGGCGAGTGGCTCATTGCCGGGGGCTGTGCCGCGTCCTTATTATTGCATACCCTTAACGAGAGGACGCCATGGCCCAGCTCCGGCAGAAATTATTAGTAATCTACGCTCATTCTCCCGATTTACATAGCCAAACCGTGGCTTGGTCGCTTTACGACGGCACGGGTGAGGACCGGTCCAGCAGCGGCGACAGCGAGGAACCGCCCTATCCTTCGGTGGTGGCGGCCATGCGAGACGGGTGGCGGGTGGTTCAGTTCCCCCAGCAGTACCCGGCCTATCCAGGCATGGAATACAACACATCCTACCTGAAATACGAGTACATCCTCGAAAAGATGGAGGCAGTCGATGATCGATAAGCAGTATCTCCTGAATACCAAGCAGATGGCACAGTTTGTCGCCGATGGTTTTTTGCGCTTCGACGAATTGGTGCCCGACGAGATCAATCGCGCCGCGTGCGCGGAGATGGAAGCCGGGGTCCCACGGGGCCGCGCTGGCGCGCCGCTCGCCGAATTGTGGACCGATGCGGCAGTCGGTCAAGTTGTGCGCCTGCCCCAGATTCAGGGGATTATCCACAGCTTAGTCGGCCCCGGCCCGCTCTACGACCACCACGCCGTGCATACGGTTGATGCCCACCACGAGCACGGGCAGATTTGGCACGCCGACGCGATTATCGACACTCGGCTGCACTTTGACATCCAGCTCTTTTACTTTGCCCACGACACGCCGCGCGAGATGGGCGGTACCATGTTCCTACCCGGCAGTCACTACCGACGCATCAGCGAGTCGGACATCGCCCGCTATCAAAACTTCCTCGGGCAGATGCCGATGGTCTGCAAGGCGGGCACGGTGGCCGTGGCGCACCACGGCATCTGGCACTGCGCCCAGCCAAATCTAACCGGTCGCAAGCGCTACATGTTCAAGCTGCGGCTCAACCCCACGGTGCGGCAAAAGAAGCTGTGGAATACCGACGATATCGACGACGCGGAGATCCCCGCGCTGCTCAACGCCAACCACCGCTGGTACGGCAATGAGGTGCGCTTGGAGGTCGTCAATCGCATCAAGCTGTGGCGCTTTTTGACTGGAGACGAAAACTACGACGTGTCCTACTGGCTGTCGCGGCTAGAGAACGCGCCCGAAAACGAGTTGCGGGCAGCCTAAGCTGAACGCACCCTAAAAGCAAAAGCCGACCCAATAAGCTGGGTCGGCTTTTTTGTGTTGACTGTATCGGCCTAGCGCTGCCGTGGCCTGCTTATTCGAGAAGGCAAGAGCAATCCAGCGGGTCCGGACTGGTGAAAACCTTACGCGCCAATTTGTCTAAGACCGCCACATCGGTGTGCTGGCGCTCGCCGCGACCGTCGGAAAGCAAAATCGATCCGTGACGCTGCCAGTTGGTCCAAGGGCCAGTAAAGCGCGGCTCGGCGTCGGCGGCCTCGCGGTAGAACGCCCATTGGGTCACTAGCCGCGATTCTTGGTCGATCCAGACCGCGTATTTGTTCTGCGGAGTGACGCCGACGTCTTTGAACGTGAGTTCTAGCACTTCGGCAGGGCGGCCGTCCTCGGTGGCTTCTAGGCCCCGATAGTGCAGGGTGACGCCGGTGTCCTTGAGTTTGTAAGGCATGACCAGCCAGTACGAGTCGTTGATCCAGGCGCGGTAGCCGTGATCGAGTTTGGCCGCTAGGGTGTCGGGATCGCTGATTTCCGCCTCAGCGACGAAGGCGCGGCCCTCTTTGCTGTGGATGTTCATCAGCACCGTCAGATCGTCTTGCTCAAAGCGAATGTCCCCTGTCCACTTGTCCCACACGTGCAAGCGGAAACCGAAAAAGCGCCAAGTGATGTAGCGGGTGGCGTCCCAGTTGGCGCGGCCACCCATCGCAGCCATAACTTCGTCGGCTAGGGCGATGGCTTTGGGGTCGGAATCGGCGGCGTTGAAGCCGGGGGCTGCGGGATTGTCGGCGGCGTGGGCTAGGCCGATGCAAAAGAAGAAGACTAAGAGTAAGCGCAACATAGGGATCCTTATGGTTGCGGGTGGCTGGAGCGTGAAGAGTCTGTCGGCTTCTTAGGAATGCTGAG
>JAPOYQ010000015.1 GCA_026706505.1 Gemmatimonadota bacterium | reverse complement strand
CATTCGGCTCGGGAGCCCAATAGGTCGTCAGGTCGCCGTCGATGAAATGGAGGGCGTCGCTGGGGTTGGAGCCGACTTTGCGGATGCCGCCGCTGGCAAAGTCAGAGGCGTTGGCCACGGCGTTGATATTGCGGCGGACAAAGGAGGGTTTGAGCGTACCACGCGCGATGTCGACGGCGTCGCCGGGCAGTTGCCATTGGCGCCAGTCGTTGGAGGTGGCGATGCGGAGTTGGTCGCCAGCGAGGGGCGTGGCGACCAGCAGGGCACTCATGAGGATGGCGTTGCGCATGAGATTTATCCGGTTGAGCCGAACAATAATCCAATATAGGACGCGCAAAAGGGGACTAACAACAAATAATTCCCCGCGCTAGACCACCCCTATGGAAGCGTGGATCTGCGCAAACTTCCATTCACCCGCTTCCCGCTCCAATACGCCCGTCAAACGCAGGGCCAGTTCCTCGTCCTGGCCTTGCCATTTGAGCCGCCACTGCTGCCGAGTGTAGAACCAAGCTACTGAATCGCGCTCCTGCACGTCGAGGTGCTCTATGTCGATGGTGAAATCCCGGGTACTGGCGACGTGGTGGTGGTAGTACTGGGCAGCGCGTCCACCGCCCTCGATGTATTCCCCCGGTTCAGTACCGATCTTGACAAAGTGATCGGCTGGAGAGATGAGGTCGATGAGCCGGTCGGCATCACCTGTTGTCAACGCGGCGAAGTAAGCCTCGACCTTCTCTCGGGCGTTCATGGCGCAGGCTCCTGTACCCGCTCGTAGGGAATGGAGGCCACCGCGTCTATTTCAATGAGGTACTCGGGCCGCACCAGCCGGCTGACTTCGACGAGGGTACTGGCTGGATAGGGCGGCGCGAAGTACTCGGCTCGCACTCGGTGGATCTGGTCGAGATGGGCCATATCCGTGACGAAGACCGTCACTTTGACAATATCGTCTAGACGGCCTCCCACATGGGCCAGAACTTGGGCGAGATTGTCCAGCACTTGGCGCGTTTGCGCCTCGATATCGCCGATACCTACCGCACTGCCGTCGGCGACTTGGGCCACTTGGCCCGAAAGGTGGAGGACGCAGCCCTCGGCTTGCCAGGCGGCGCTGGAGAAAATGCCAAAGGGTTGGACGACGTCGGGGGGATTGAAGGCTTGGGGCACAATGGCAATCTCCTCAGTGAATTTGCAGGTAGCGTAACTTCTTGCGATCCGCAGCAATCCGCAAGTTTGACAGCCAACGACTCGCTTGTATAATTGACCTCCCCATCGCTTTCCCAGTGTCCGACGCCATGGCCCGCATCCTGCTCGCCCTTTTCATCGCCGTTCCCCTCCGCGCCGACATATACGACCGCCTCGACGAGTTGACCCATCATCTGCGCTCGGGTGGGGTGCCCCGCGACGGCATCCCGGCCATGACCAACCCCCAGAGCGTTGCGCCGGAAGACGCGCGCTATCTCGCAGATTCGGATCTAGTCCTCGGCGTGGTCGCAGACGGTGCAGCGCGGGCCTATCCGCACCGCCTCGGCTGGACGCACGAAGTCATCAACGACCAACTCGGCGGCCAGTACATCAGCGTCACGTTCTGCCCGCTGACCAGCACTGGGCTAGTTTTTGACGCAATGGCTTCGGACTCAACACAAATCGAACTCGGCGTTTCCGGCATGATACTCAACAGCAACTTGGTGCTGTACGACCGACGCGACGAGAAAACTCTGTACCCGCAGATGATCTACACCGGCATTAGTGGCACGCGCAAAGGGCAGCGTCTCCAGCTTTTGCCCGTGGTCGAGACGACGTGGGGCTTGTGGCGCGCGCTGCATCCGCACACCACGGTCGTCCAAGCGGCGACTGGCCTCGACCGCTACCCAGACTATATCCGCGCACTGTATCCGCTCGACGTGTACGGCCACTACCCTTATGGAAACTATCGCAGCGACCACCGGATGATTATTTTCCCGCTGACTACCGCTCGGCCCAGCGGCCACTTGCCGGCCAAGGAAATGGTCTTGGGGTTGCGAGACGCTGGCGAGAGCAGGGCCTATCCTTTCAGCAGGATGCCCGATAAGGCCGTCATCAACGATCGCGTCGGCGACCGCGCCGTGCTCGTGCTCTACGAGGCAGAGACTGCCACCGCCATTCCCTACAGCCGCGTTGTCCGCGGCCAGCTTTTGACCTTTCGCATACTCAGCCGCACCAGCGACCTGCCTTTGGCCTTTGCTGACGTGGAGACCGGCAGCGAGTGGAACATGCGCGGCGAGGCCCTTGCCGGGCCGCTTGAAGGAGCGCAGTTAGAGCAAATCCCAGCCTATAATTCGATGTGGTTTGGGTGGTCGGCCTACTGGCCGCAGACCCGCTTGTGGAACGGCGAGGGCATCTTGCCTCCGCCCTGATAAGGAGCTTGGCCATGCACGAAGTCCCCAAAGGGAAGATTACTTGTATTGAAAAATGCGTGCTGCGCGGCACCCGGCCGCGCTACATCGGCTTCAACGCCCGCATTCCCGCCCACGGCGCGCAGATCGCGGATCCGGTCGTCCGGGTTCGCACGGACAGTGGGGCGTGGGGCTTGGGGTGGTCCCGGATTGGCGAAGACGAGGCGCGCGCGCTGCTCGGCAAGGAGATCGGCGATCTCTTCCAACTCCCCGATGGCTGCCTGCCCGCGGGCCGCAACCTCGACCTGCCGCTGTGGGATTTGGTGGCGCGGATGATGGATTTGCCGCTGTACCGCCTGCTCGGTGCGCGCGGCAAGCGCGAGGTCGAAGTGTACGACGGCTCGGTCTATATCGACGATTTGGAAGCCGCAGATGAGGAACAGGTCAAAGATATCTTCCGCGGCGAAGTCGCCACCGGCCACGAGCACGGCTACTTGCACTTTAAGATCAAGGTCGGTCGCGGCGCGCGCTGGATGCCCACGGATGCGGGCCTCAAGCGCGACGAGTTGGTCATTCGCACGGTGCGCGAAGCCGCTGGCCCGCAGGCCAAGGTGCTCATCGACGCCAACATGGGCAATACGCTCAATACAGCTATAGCCCTGTTGGACGCCTGCGCGGATGTAGGTATCTATTGGTTTGAGGAGCCTTTTGCCGAAGACGCCCCGCTCAATCAAGCGCTTAAGCAGCACATCGTCGAAAATGACTGGGACACGCTGGTGGCCGACGGGGAATTTTCGCCGCCGCCGTACTTTTTTGACTTGGTAGAACAGGGATTTATCGACGTGGTACAGCACGATTTTCGCGCCATGGGGCTGACGTGGTGGCGGAGCACATCGGCGCGTCTAGAGCAGTGGAACGCGCTCTGCGCCCCCCACTGCTGGGGGTCGTACGTCGAGCGCTTTCACCACGCCCATTTTGCCGCTTCCATCCCCAACTTTTGCCTGCTCGAAGCCGCGCCGGCTGCCATGCCCGGGCTGATCACCGACGGCTGGCGGCTGGCCGACTCCATCCTACACGTGCCCGACACGCCCGGCGCGGGCCTCGATATCGATCCGCGCATCTTCGCGCAGGGCATGGAGGATCAAGAGGGATTTAGGGTGGCGATTTGAGGTGAAAAAATAAAGAATAGGGAGGCGAAAATCGCAGTTATGCATATCTTTGTACAATCCCCTCTATCCCCTGCCGTTTTTCTGTCCTAAATACGCTGTAAATGAGGAGGAGTGTGCGATGACAGACGATCTTCACACCAACCCGTTTGAGAAGATCGACACCAATAAGGTCGCGGAAGATCTGCATATAGTAGAAGATAGCCAACGAAACGCGAGGCGGGGTCGGCCCGCACTAGACAGCGCGGAAGACGACCTCGATCCCACGGAACGCAAGGTTATCGGGCTGATTGAGGGCGCTCAAGCACAGGCTCAGAATACGTGCGAGAGCGAGCTAAAGGCATACCGAGAGCGTCTGGTCGCGCTAGACTTCCGGGAACAACTAAGTTCCATTGATATTGAAACGGCCAAGCAACGCGCGGAGTTCGATCAGCACGTCGATAAGGCCATAGTGGAGTTGAGTAGAGAGCAGCAGGAGCTGCGCAGAAAAAAGGAGGACATGCAGCAGTTTAAGGAACAAAATGGCCTCAGCCGCGAGCCGCAGCCCCGCAGTTGGGACGATAAGATATTTAACATCGGCATCATCGCCGTACTCTTTCTCATTGAGACATTTGGCAATGCGTCCTTTTTGGCGAAGGGCAACGAGTTTGGGCTGTTCGGCGCGTACACCGAGGCGGTTGTCATCTCGTTTGTCAATCTCGGTCTCGCCTTTTTGCTCGGCATCCTCGTCACCAATTTCAATCACATCCACTCGGGCAGGCGGTCTGTGGGCATTATCAGCGCTGCAAAAAAAAAAAAAAAAGTGATGCAATTGAGG
>JAPOYQ010000669.1 GCA_026706505.1 Gemmatimonadota bacterium | reverse complement strand
CGCAGAAAAAAGCGGCAATGAAGCTCCATATAGCGTGGAAAATGATGGCTCTGTGTATGCGTCAGAAGGATTGCGGATAGACGTCAAATTTATGACGGATGCAGAGCTGAATGCCTTGCTCCCTGAAGATTCGACTAGAGGAGAGTATTCGACTAATCCCTACACCTACGGCGACTACATTGATCGGGACGTGGGTTATACCCCCAACCGCTTCACCGTCTTCAAGGTGAGTGTTTTCAACCAGACTTTTGCCAAAGTTCAGCTCTATCCCCTTGAAGCCATTCTCTTGACGGATCGAGGCCAGACACTCCATTCCTATGGAATGCCATCGACGTCGCCCCACAATAGCTTTGAGCGGTATTACAGAGGCTTGCGCGGGCAGAGCGGCAATGAGTTCTATCGCTTTGAAGTCAGAATGGGACATGTGCGTAGTCTGAACTATGCGGAGGATCAGCCGATATTCAAAGGGGAAAACTACAGCGGTCTGATCGCCTTTGATTCGCTCGACCCAGCGGTGGAAAAAGTGCGGTTGGTCCTGAAAGAATTCGCGCTCAAATTCGACGAGTTCGACACCCCCCTCGAAACGGTTGATCTCCGTTTCGACTTCAACCGCAGGGTAGAGAAATGGAAGGTGGAAAAAGACCATGAGACGGTGAGCTTTGACCGTCAATAGTGGTTGTGGACCACTAAATCCGCTCTTCCCATGCTAAGAACAACAACTATTCTGGGCTGGGCTCGTCTCTGTAGAATCGGCCTGTTTGGACTCGCACTACTCCTGTATCCGCTTCGTTCTGCGGCGTTTCAGCCCGAAGCGGTGGTTCTGATCGTGCCTTTCGCAGACCACAGTTATTTTCGCGGCAGCTGGGATATTAGCCGGGGCATTCCCCAAGTCCTAGGCGAATTGCTCCAGCAGGACCGTAACATAGTCGTTTTACCGTTGGTCGATTCTTTATTGACAGCAGGCGAAGACATTACCGCCCTGAGTGAGGCCCAAGCGCTCAGGATAGGAGATAACGCCGGTGCTGATCTAGTTGTGAACGGCGATATCCGCAACTTCTCCATCAAGCGGTTCAATGCCGGCAACCCCTTCTTGGGGGGGTACACCTCCTATACGGCTCTAGTCGAAGTCGAGATCCAATTGCTGCGGCCGCTCTCTATGAGTCAAGTCGGAACGGCTGCCGGAAAAGCCGAAATCACAGATCGAGATCTGGGCTTGACCCTTTTGGGAAAACCTACTCGTAAAGAGGCCGCCCTGCTCGAGCTCAACGAGGTTCCCTTTGGTGTGGAGCGCTTTCGGCAGACAATCATAGGCAAGGCTACGCTAGATGCACTCCAACAACTAACTAAAGAGATTACGGCTAAGACCTCCCCACCCCCCACCCTGCAACAGCGGGAACCGAAGATCCTCAGCCTGAAGGGAACTGAGGGTTTCGTCAATTTGGGGCTGGCGGATAAGATTGAGGTGGGGCACAAATTTGTGGTGTATTCCCAGCGGGAGATGAAGCGGATCGGAGTCGTACAAATCGTCGAAGTACTGGCTCAGCATCTATCCCGGATTCTGGTGCTCGAAGGGCAGGAGCATATTCAGGTAGAGGACGCTCTAGCAGCTCCCTAGTGCCACTCCTGCCGTGAGGCGCTATCTCAATGTCGAGAGACTACATGGGCCGTCTTTTTCCATACTCAATGTGGTCAATCTGCCTCATACTCTGGGGTTCGGCCATCCATGCCACGGGTGGACAGGTGCATTTTGTGGAGGTGAGTGCAGAGGCGGGGATCGATTTCCACTATACCCACGGCGGCACTGGGCAGAAGTACTTTATCGAAACCATGGGACCGGGGTGCGCATTTCTGGATTATGACAGCGATGGATTTCTCGATTTGTACGCAGTCAATGGTCACGACCTGACTCCTAATGCCGACCCCGAAGAGCGCAATGCGCTCTATCGCAACAGGGGCAATGGAACCTTCGCCGAAGTCGGGCGCGAGGCTGGGGTGGGAGACAGAGGATACGGCATGGGCGTAACCGCCGCCGATTATGACAACGACGGCGATGTGGATATCTACCTCACCAACTACGGTCCGGACGCGCTGTACCGCAACGAGGGCGATGGAACCTTTGCAGACGTCACCAACCAAGCGGGACTAGGGAACGAATTGTGGGGGACGGGCTGTGCCTTTTTTGACTATGACAACGACGGAGCCCTCGATTTATATGTGGCCAACTATGTCGGGTACACCCTCGACGCCCCTAAAAAGGATCTGACTCCATATGCCGTGGGCTCCTTTGCGGGCGAAGAAGTAGCGCCAGATATCAGGGCCTATCCCAGTCCCGATAATTTTAAAGGCGCTCCCGATGCACTGTATCACAACGAGGGCGATGGAACCTTTGCGGATGTCACGGTCCAAACCGGGGTATTCAATTCAGCGGGCAAAGGGATGGGCTTGGTGTGCGGCGATTACGACAACGACAGTGACGTGGATCTCTTTGTGGCCAATGACCAAACAGCCAATTTCCTCTACCAGAACAACGGCGATGGAACGTTTGCGGATGTAGCTCTCATCGCAGGGGTCGGCTACAGCGGCGATGGGCGGATGGAAGCCAGCATGGGGGCCGACTTCGGTGACTATGACAACGATGGTTTCCTCGATCTCGTTGTCCCAAACTTTCAGCGCGAGCCTACCAGTCTCTATCGGAACGAAGGCGATGGTCTGTTCGCGTACGAATCAACGCCTTCAGGTATCGGGCGCTATTCGCTCCCCTATGTGGGCTGGAGCACTGCCTTCTTCGACTATGACAACGATGGTTTTTTGGATATCTTCGTCGCCAACGGTCACACCCTGGACAATGTGATTCTTTTCGACGCCTCCACCTCGTATCCCCAGCGCAACCAGTTGTTCAGGAACGAGGGGCAGAGACGCTTTGTGGAAATCTCCGACGCCTCGGGAGAGGGGCTGTCGATCGTCAAGGTGAGCCGAGGAGCGGCGTTCGGAGATTACGATAACGACGGCGATGTGGATATATTCGTGGTCAACTCAGTCGGCCGCGCCGACCTGCTGCGGAATGATGGGGGCAACGAGCACAACTGGTTCCAAGTCAGAGTGATCGGTGTAGAGAGCAATAGGGATGGTGTGGGGGCGAGGATCGAACTCAACGCGGGCGGTTTGCGCCAGATCAGGGAAATCAAGAGCGGCTCTGGACTGTACAGCCAAAATGACCTGCACGCTTCTTTTGGGTTGGGCAAAAGTGAAAGTATAGAGCAACTCGTCGTTCGCTGGCCCAGCGGCACGGTGGATCGCATGAGCCAGTTAGCCGTCAATCAGCGCGTCGTGATCGAGGAAGGCAGGGGATGGGTCAAAGGCAGCAGCCGTGCGCCTTGATGTCAGAGGCTCGACTATAGATTCGCAAAAGGAGTTTTTCGATGAGATTATGGGCTTTATCCCTAGCTCTCTTGTGGGCTCTCCCCGGAATGGGCCAAGTATCTCTCTACCCCAGCAAACGCGATGGGCAGCCAATATATGTGTTCGAAAATAAATACATCAGGAGTGAGATAGCCCATACCCGAGGTAGGTCGCCTCTGAGTTATTTCGACAAAATCGCGGGCGTAGAACAACTCAGACAGCTCGAACCCCTCGACAAAAACCACGGCAAACACTATCCGCACGGCGGGGTCGCCGAATGTGTGCCGTGGACCGGGGGATCGCCCTACATGGGTTACCTATGGACGCAACCGTGGGAGATGACAGCCCGGACCTACCAACGCCGTGCAGTCTTGGTAAGTGAGATGACTTTTCCCTACCCCGACCCAGTCACCGGCAAACTGTGCGAACTGAGATTCGCAAAGACCATGACCGCTTACGAAGGCTCCACGCGGCTGAAGATGGATTACAAGATAGAAAATGTCGGCGAACGGCGCGCCCGCTTTCAACACTGCGTCCACGGCAGTCCCTGCGTTGGAGGCGAGTGCGACGACAGCGATTATTTTTACGCCCCCGGCAGTCAGTGCTGGGTGGTGTGGAGCGGACTCATCCCGCAATATCAGATCCCGGACCAGTCGTGGCACTCGTGGCCGATACCCGAAGCAGTGGATTTTCGCACGGGGGGCTCGGGCGGTCTTCAGTTATTTGTGCCAGCGCCGTGGGGTGTAATTGGAGACGACGAGAGCCGACAAGTAATGGCCATGACCATATCTCCGGTGTCTGTCGGGGATAGAGAGATCCCCTCCTACATAGGGTATACGCGGGGTGCAGATACATACTACTTAGAGCCCTCGCTGACCCGTCACATCTCCAATCACGCCGACCGCTGGGAGCGAGAGGGTTACTCTGTTGACCTCGACCGGGGCGAGGTGTGCGAAT
>JAPOYQ010000700.1 GCA_026706505.1 Gemmatimonadota bacterium | reverse complement strand
GGCATTGAGTACCCGCTCCACCTCGGCACCCGACAACGCCCCGCGGATAAAGACAAATCCCTGTGAGTTATACTGTTGCCTAGCTTGTTCAGGTGTCATATTGAGATCCCGTTTTTCATAAGGTTCGGCGATTTAATAATTCGGTTCGGTGCCCTTGCCGACGCTGCTCAACGGCGAGTAGCGTCTCTGCGGAAGGCCATCCGAGCTCGGATAGTCCTTTACCTTGCCCGTCCAATAACTAGGCGCGGCGGCAACGCCGAAAAGGTGAGCGAGGTTATCTCTGGCAGCGATCGTCTCCAGCGCCTGCGGCGCTAGCTCTGGCAAGGCCTGTCGCATCCAGCTATGGACGTAGGTGTATTCGAGCAGTCGCAGAGCTACATCAGCGCGGTTGCTCGTGCGCGCCTGCCAGAGATTGCCGTGCAGCACTGCGGCCGATCCCGCCTTTAGGCGCAGCGGCAGGTAGTGGGGCATCTCTTCTATGTAGGTGATATCGGGAAACGGGACTTCAGCTTTAAAACGGTGGCTCGCCGGAACCACGGCCAGACAGCCACCGTCGGGTGGGGTATCGTCTAGGCACACGAATAGTTGGAGGCACAGGTTGGAGGCGGCATGGTGGACCCCGAGCATGCCGGCGACCTTCCGCTGCCAACCCCTGCCAGCCGCTCCATGCTCGACTGAGATAGCGGCCAGGGAGCGCAGAGACACATCGTCGGATAAAATCCGATGGACTATTGGGAACAGATTCGGATGTTCTGCTAGGTGGATGAAACAGTCGTCTTGATTGGGCAAATCTTCCAGAGCGCCTACCTGCGCAGCCTCAGCAAAAGCGCGGCGGACGCGATCGAGCTCATCTGCACTCAGGGCATCTTCGACGAGGAGATATCCTTGGCCTTCGTATTCGGCCTGCTGCCACTCGGTCAACCCATTCACCTCTCGTTTCGTTCACAGATTGTGAGTTGGGCCAGCATTGAATTGGGACTAATACTACAAACTCTCCCGCTGTAGCCAGAGCCAACGGGAGAGTTTATAGCGAAAATTAAATGATTGGAGCTTTTATCGACTGAAAGATGCCTTAATATGGCCCCAAGTATCGTTTTCGACGGACGTCGCTAGCAGTTCCTCGTTGACCGGCAAGAGAATCCAGTCCGGTAGGAAGTCGGCGTTTTCGGAAGATTCATTGAAGTTGAGGGCCCAATCGGAGAAGACTTCGCCGGTCTCTTCATTGCCGCAGCACAGGCCCACGTCCCCGTCCTTGTGGCGGGCTGCCAAGCCGATGATCTCCCCTTCTTGCAGATCGTGGATGATACTGCCTTCGGGATCTTGCCAGTTAAAATCGTCCCACCACACGTGCCACAGCTCGATTTGCCAGTTGTATTCCTGGCCCAGTTCGGGCTCGGTCCACTGATAGGCACCATCGGAGTAAGGTTCCCCCCGATACCAATCGGCCTGAGTCATCCAGTGCCAGTTCCAAGGTACTCCAACCTCTTCCGTTTTGCTGTGGAAGAAGAAGTGGGAAATCTGGGCGTGGCGGTTGCGCTGACGTTGCGCTTCCTCATCGCTCTGCCCTTCCGAACTCCAGTAGAGCCCGCCCGAATGATCGGCATCGACGGCCAGTTCGATATCATCGCGCTGATGGCTCCAATAGTCATCGTAGCGATCATACGCCAAGTAGATGCGCTCGGTTTCGTCGTTCCAGCCAAAGGTAAAACGCACGGCTAAGTCAGACGCATCCGGCTCGGTATCCGTGACATCAATTTGGGTGATCAAGAGGTTGTTTAGATCCTGTTCGGTGATCCACAACTCCTCTGGCACGACATCCCACTCAGACAAATCGGCATCCAGAACCGGTAAGTGCGAAGAGGGCCATTGCCACATTTCGAAAATCACGCCCGGCGGATCGTGGGCACCAGCAGATGTGGTGAAGCCGAGCGCTATGACAAAGGCCATAACACCCTTTAAGAGCTTGCTCATAGGTTCCTCCTTGTGGAAGGGCAAGAGAGCTTATGGATTGGTTGGTAACTATTGTTAGTATAGATAACCATCTATAGACTGCAAGTCAATGTTTTCTTAATGGCCAATCGGGACGCAGCAAATGTATAATCTATAAGTTCATAAAACATCTAATATCGCTGGCATCAAATTGTTTAAAAAGCGCACACAAGCCGAATCTTTTGGCATTTTCTCCATTCCATGGGGCGTATTCGTCCTAGCCTTGGCCATGCGGGTGGCCTACATTTTCCAGATCGAGACCAGTCCCCTGTTTGCCCACCCTCCCGTCGACGGCCTTACCTACGTAGAGCACGCCCAGGACCTAGCAGCGGGAAACTGGCTGGGACAGGGTCGGGAAGCCTTCTGGCAACCGCCTCTATATCCCTATGTGCTGGGCCTGTTATACGCTCTCTCTCCCGATCTATTCTTTTACGCGGTGCGCTTTTTTCAGGCGCTGTGCGGCGCTTTGCTCTGCGTCCTGACTTGGTCGCTAGGACGGCAGCTTTTCAATACCGCGGTCGGCGCAGCGGCGGCCTGCGCTGCCGCTCTCTATGGCCCGCTGATCTTTTTTGACGGCGAAATACTTCCGGCCACGATGGGCACTTTTCTCAATATGGCGGGATTGGCGCTGCTGCTTAGGGCCCTTCGTCGCCCCTCTTTTTTGCGCTTTGCCGGGGCGGGTTTGGTGTTTGGTCTGGCCGTTCTGACGGTGGCCACCGTGCTCAGCTTCGCGCTTGGGGCCGCTATCTACGTCTGCTACGAAATCCGCAAGCAGAACCGGCCTCTGCTGGAACAACTGCGCCTGCCCAGCGCCTTTCTGTTGGGTTTGCTCCTAGTCATCGCCCCAGTGACCCTGCGCAACTACGCCATCGGTGGCGATGCCGTGCTCATCTCTGCCAATGCCGGCATCAATTTCTACCTTGGCAACAATCCAGATTACCAGCGCACGGTAAATATCCGTCCGGGGTGGGAATGGTACGAATTGTTGGACCGGGCCAAGGTCGAGGCCCAAGCCGAACGGCTGGTGCAACAATCCGATTTTTACATGGACAAAGCCCGCGAGTACATAGTCACCCAACCCATTGATTATTTGGTCCTACTGGCCCAAAAAACCCACCTTTTCTGGCAGGGCGATGAAATTGGCCGCAATCAGGATCTGTATTTTTGGCGTCGCTATACAGCCATCCTGAGCGCGACTATGTGGAAATGGGGCATTGCCTTTCCCTTCGGTCTGGTCGGTCCTCTGGCGCTGCTGGGCCTCGCACTGGCCATTCGCCATCGCGCTTTCTCTTTGCCCCTTTTGTTTGTCGTGCTGTACTCCCTTTCCGTCATCGCCTTTTTCGTAACAGCGCGTTATCGCCTGCCGGTTATTCCCCTGCTGCTGGTGTACGCCGCTTATGGTGGGTACTGCGCTGTGAATGCCCTGCGGCAGCGCCGTTTCTCGGCTGCTGCCGCCACGGCCGCAGGGGTTGTCTTTTGTATGGTGTTCGCCAATGTAGGTCTAGCGCCAATGAATATGGAGGGGGACGCCGCCGTGCACTACAATTTGGGCAATGCCTACGCCAAAGAGGGCGAACTGGAAAGGGCGCAAGCGGCATTCGAGCGGGCCGTGTACTTTGATTCGGCCTATTGGCAGGCGTGGTACAATTTGGCATCTGTCCAAGCCGCCCAGGGCCAGGCCGGCGCTGCGATCCCCACTTTTCAACGGGTGTTGAGGGTCTATCCGCAAAAAGTAATGGTGTGGATCAGCCTGGCTCGGGCCCACCGCCAACTCGGGGAAAACGACCAGGCCCTAAAAGCCTACGAAACCGCCCTCCACCGCAATCCCTCGGCCTTTAATTTTTACGGCTCTTATAGCGAGTTGATCGACCTGTACTTGCAACAAGACCAAGCTCCCAAGGCAGAGCGAGTGCTGGAAATCGCGTCTAAATACCATCCCGCGGAGGCCCAGCGCCTCAGAGACCTTTATGGAAAGGGAGCATTACCGCAAAACAAGGCGGTTGAGCAGCAGTTACCGTTTCTGTACATTCCCGACCGTCAATGAATTTGTGGCCGCGTTCTCGGTTAGTTTCACTGAAAAGGGACTGGCATGAAAAAGAGAATTTCCCTGCTCGTGATTTCTTGTCTGAGCGCGGCAAATATCGGGAGCGCTGTCGAAGAAATCGTCTTGGTTGGCAGCAGTGGATCACTGCCGTGGCAAGAAGGGGGTGGGACCATTGCAGCAACGGCGATCTTAGATGAGTCCACCGTCAATCAGACCAATACTCCCGGTGGAGTGATCGACTTCGAGTCCATCGATTTCCCCGGGTGGATTTTTCCGCAAAGAGTTGACACGACCGACAACATTCTCATCGGCCTCACCAGCAAAGAGCGCGGCGGATCAATCAGCAG
>JAPOYQ010000112.1 GCA_026706505.1 Gemmatimonadota bacterium | reverse complement strand
AGGTGGAGGTCAAGCTTGGGCGTTAAGCGGATCTGACCGGGGAGGTACTCGGCGTGGAGGGGAGTACTCGCGAGAAGGATACAGAGCAAGTAGGCCAGCGTGGAAATTTTCCCAGAGACGATGCGTACGGCAGTCAGGACATGCATTGAGAGCTTCCCGTCGCCGGTATTGGCGACGCAATTCTAGCGTTTATGGTTTTCTTAAAGACCACGACCGGCGTCTAAGAGGATTGCCGAGGTCAGAAAGTGTTTAGGGGCCGGTGGTCCTGGTGCCGGGCGCGCATGGCTCTCGGCGATTATGCGCAGGCGCACAAAGCCTTGGGCATCGGGCGGGATTTCCAGTGTCCATTCGGAACTCCCAGGCGGCCGGGGCCCCAGACACTCTAGCACGGCAGGCGCAGCATTCGGATGCCACAGACCGATCAACTCGGCCCTTTCGACTGTTTCGGTTGCCTCAAAGGCCACGTGCAAGACACCGGGCCCTCCTGTCCAAGTGTCGCCGATAAAATGGTTGTCGACTGAGAAATCGACGAGGTCGAGCCAGTGCCCTTGAGAAGCACAAGTGCGCCCTCGGCGCAGGCTGGCGAAGAGTGCTTCTGAGATGGATTGGTTGCCCGCCTCCACGCCGACCCGGACGTGATTGAAGACCCCTAGCGGATAATCGGGCTGCTGCAATTGCTTGTGGACGTGGAAGTCGGAGTTCAACAGCAAGGAGAACGGCCGCTGGCAGGCGTACACTTGGTCGACCAAGCCACCGACGGCTCCCCCCGGGTAGGCACACGGGTCCATCGCAGCGACTCTGGCGTGAGCTTGGTGCCCGTGCAAGGCTTCGATGCCAACGACGAGGCCAGCCGGATCAGCGGCTAGATAGCGGTTGATGCTCTCTGCGGACCACTGGCCGGCAGCGGGGTGGTTGAAGAAGAGAATGGGGCGCTCTTCCGCCGGCAACGCGGTCAGATGCTCCAAGGCCGCTTCTACGCCGACAGAATCCGCAGCCCCCAGCCGGTCGTGGGCAGCGGCGAAGGCATAGGCGTTTTCAGCCTCGCGCTCGCCTATGGGAAAGACGAGTCCTGCGTGGCCTCCCCTAGGCGCGTTCCACTCTAGCCCGAAGAAGATGGGAAACCCCGGCAGGATGCGGCGCGCTTGCTCAATCATGCGGTGCTGCTCAAAAAAGACGGGCTTTTGCGCATGATTGGTCAGCGCGATAAAATCGAGTGAGTCGCCGGCCCCTTGCAAAAGCTCAGCGACCAAGGCGTGATCTTCGCAGTGGTTGTGTATATCGCCGCGGAGCCACCTCAGAGGCCCGCGCGTTATTTTGTCGGCCATGGGCAAAACGGACGGTTACGTATATTCTCTAATGTTGCCTATCGGCTTGAGTTTGAGGTCCGAGCCTTATAGATTAAGCGAAAACTTGGACCGCGTAAAAGAGTCGCCGGAAACCTTGGCGACTGGCTCGAGGAGTAAAACAGTGTACAAATGGTCGATTCTCATCGCGCTCGCGCTTTCTACAGCACCGGCAGCCGCCCAGATTTCGCTGTGGAAAATGGGCGGCCAAGGCTTGGCTTGGAGCCGGAGTGACAGTAGCGAAGTCTTTATCGACTTCCAGACCTTTCCCGGCTCGATAGCGCCGACCTACTTCGACGGTGAGGAAAATATCCTTTCCAAGCTCCCGTTCTGGTCGCCCTTTAAGTTTCCCACCGACTTGGGCTACGAAGACGGCCTCATCCCGCGGGTCTGGCGCGCGGCCAACGGCTTCTACTGGTTCACGGCCGGAACCCTGACGACTGAGTGGGTCGATGGCGATAGTTCATCTTACAGTCCACCGGTAGCACGCGGTATCAACTCGGAGTGGTACACCTTTGACGTGGGGGTCCCAGTGCCAGCCGACGTAGTTGGTTTTTACACGCCTCCACACGGTTTTCGCGCCGACGGTACGCTTCTCCGCGACGACATCTTCAAGGCATTTGAAGTCTCAATCGCCGAAGAGTTTGACCCGGTCCTCAACCTAGAAAACAACGACAACGACTATCACCGCCTAGAGACCTTGATCGCCGATGTGCCGCTCAATTTCGACGCCAATGTCCAACTCGAATTTCCCAAACAGTACGTGCGTTTCATCCGCCTACGACGCAACCCCTCCATCGACGACAAAGCCTTTGCCTCAGGCCAAGCCAATGTCCAGCAGGGCACCATCGGCGAGTTTGAGCTCAAGGGCGAAGGGGTGCCCAAGCGGGTGTTTTATCTCTCTAAGATTATCTCCCTAGGCCGCACGGTGAATTTCGGGCGTCTATTTTGGGACGCCACGCCCATGCGAATGGTCAAAGGGGTCCCTACTCCCGTTGACGACGCCCAAACCCGACTCGCGATCTCCGTGCGCTCTGGCCGCGACGACGACCCCAACGTCTATCACGAATTCACCGACACCGGTGCCGAGCGGACGGTCTCTCGCGAGCGCTTCGAGAACGAACTCAAGCAACCAGACCAAACTACCGGCGGCCAGATCCAAGAAGGCAAGCCCGGCCTTAGAGCCTCCATCATTTACGACCAAGACAACTGGACCTTCTGGTCTTTTCCCATCCCTGAGTCCGGGCAGCCCGCCCCGCTGGAGCGCGGCAACCACATCCAAGTGAGACTCACCTTCGAAAGCCGTTCCTTCTTCGACTTCGTGCGGCTAGACTCGCTGTGGATTGAGACTGCACCGCCTTTGGCCTCACAAGTCATCGGCGAGGTCGCCCGCTTTGACGAGCCGACGCCCGACGGCGGCCTAACCGAGGTGTACTTAGGTGAGACGACGGACTTTACCTACGATGTGCTCGCCCAGTTCGACGGAGCGAGCCAGCCGGGCTTCGATATGATCCGGGTCCGCACGGGTAGCCGTCCTCAGTTCAAACGGCTAGAAATGGGCCAACCACTCCAAGCGCTAGAACCGGCCGAGGTGATGGAGGGAGAGAACGAATTAGTGGTGCGTTTGCCGCAGTCGGTCACCCGCAGCCACAACGAACCAGTGCGGCTGGTATTCGGCACAGAGGTTTTCATTTTTGCCAACACGTTCGCCGGCGAGGTTTTAGACACGAGCGGGGAGAGTCTGCCGCAGCAGATTGAGGCTGGCAACGCCACCGACGAGGTCAGCACTAACAGCCTGCGGGTCTTGGGTGGCGAACAAGAGGCCGAGACACCCATCGAAAACCTAGCTTTTTCGAGCAAGGTATTGACCCCCAACGGGGACGGCACCAACGATGTGCTGGCCATCAGCTACACCTTGTTCCGCCTGCCCGGTCCGGTGCCCGTGGCCCTCAACATCTACGACTTGCGCGGCATCCGGGTCTGCACCCTCGACGCCGGAATGCAGGGGGCCGGGCCGCAAACCGTGCAATGGGATGGACGCGACGCGAGCGGCGAGTTGTTGGTACCGGGTCTATATGTGATGGAGATCGCCCTCAAGGCGGAATTCAAAACCTTCCGCCACCAGCAGCCGCTGGGCTTGGCCTACTAGGCTAGCCGCGATTGCTCCAAAATCACCTTCTCAATGCCTGCTAGAGATATAAGCCGCTTGGGCGAAGACATTGTATTTGAAGAGACCCTCAGGGGGCGCACCTTTATCTTTCACTCCACTTGGGGGCTTTTCAACCCCAAGCGTATTGACCCCGGTACGCGGCTGCTCATCGACCATATCAAAGCCGGGCCTGCCGACCGCTGTCTCGACTTGGGATGCGGATATGGTCCAATCGGTTTGGCGTTGGGCTATCTCTGCCCCGAGGGCGAGGTCCATCTAATCGACAAGGACTTCGTCGCCGTCGACTACGCAGCGCAAAACGCCGAACGCAACGGACTGTCCAATTGTCGCGCCTATTTGAGCAACGCCTTCAGCCACGTACCCGCCCACATGCGCTTTGACACTATTGCCTCTAATTTGCCCGCGAAAACAGGCAACGAACTCCTGACGATCATCATGCATGATGCCTGCGCCCGTCTCAAGCCGGGCGGGCACCTGTGGGTCGTCACCATTGCCGGGTTAAAGGAGTACATCAAGCGCAATTTCAAGGAAGTCTTCGGCAACTACAAAAAGATCAAACAGCGGGGGACGCACCTATTATCTCTGGCAGTTAAAGAATAGGGCCTCTGCTACTTAAAGAAACTTATAGCAGTTCCTCATTTACCTTGACGCCAAATCCCGGGCCTTCGGGCACTACCAAGTGCCCCCCCCGCGGTTGTGGCTCACCCAGCCATAGTTTGTCGCGCACCTCGCCGCGCCTACCCATGACCATTTCGGCCAAATTGTCGCCGTAGCCAGCCGCCAAAAAGTGCAGCCCCCAAATCTCGCCGCCGCGGTGAGGCACCAAGGGGACGCCATGGGCTTGGGCGAGCTCGGCAATGCGCAGCGC